>JAGQGA010000709.1 GCA_020432595.1 Anaerolineales bacterium
GTTTCAGGGGTTTCCGCCGGATATAACGGGGTGGTTGCAAACGGCCGTTTCCCCCACAAGCACCACAAACACCCCACCCGGCCCCACCACCACACCAAAGCCAAAGGGCGCGTAACGGGCAATGCCCACAAACGCCTCCACTCCCTCCCCCACCATCTCTTGCACAACCACACCATGAAGCTTTGCTTGTGGCATTTGGTTGGCGACGTTGGTCATGATTTGGGCATAGGCTTGCTGAACGGCCGTTTCATCCCCAACGCCCAACAAAACCCCGCCCACATCACTTTTGTGCGTAATATCCGGCGACTCAATCTTCATCACTACCGGGAAGCCCATTTCGGCCGCCAGCCGTGCCGCCTCCGCCGCTGATGTTGCCAACCCCTCCCGCGTGGTGCGAATGCCGTAAGCCGCTAACAGTTGTTTGGCTTCTCGCTCAGTAAAGGGTGTAGCTGCTGCAAATCGTTTCTGCCAAAACGCATCTATTTCAACAGATGGTTGGGCAATTGCTGTGTTATTGGTTATTGGCACAGGTGTTAAAAGATGTTTGATGGCTTTCAGGGCAACGGCCGTTCCCGACAACAGCGGCACGCCAGCCTGGCGCAAAGGCTCACTAAAGATGGGGTGATGGCCGTCGGCCAGGTTGCTAACCACTACCACCGGCACAGTGGCCGTGCGGGCAAAACCAACAATGCCCTGGGCAATGGGCAGGTATTCTCGTGCGCCATCTTCATCAAGGCCGGGGGGTGCGTCCTGAACGGCCGTTATCACCCCAATCCCCTCATCCGCCGCCAAATAATCGAGGGCTTGCCGATAGACATTGCCATCGGCAAAAGGCAAACCTGTTGTATCCAACGGATTTTGCGGCGTGACATACGGTGGCAGGATGGATTGGAGATTGGCAACAGTTTGGGGCTGTAGCTGAGGAATGTCCAGCCCCACCGCGCTGGCAACATCGGACACATGAGCCACACCGCCGCCGCTCACGCCCACAATGCCTAAACCGGCCGTTAACAGTTGTGGTCGCAACGACTGTTGGCGCAACGGCAGTTGCAACCACGCCGAACAAAGCATTGTTGTCGCCAAAAGCTCATCCATGCTGTCCACCAGAATGATGCCGTGCCGACGGCAAAAGGCTTGCACCGCCGCAAATGTTCCCGCCAGTGCCCCCGTGTGCGCCGCCGTTGCCGCCGCTCCCCGCTCCGTGCGCCCCACATAAAGCGCAACGACCCGTTTGTTAGCTTGGTGCATCGCTTGCATGGCTGCAGCCAAAGCTCCGGGCTGCTTGATATTCTCCAGCACGAGCAGGACTACGTGGGTCAGCGGGTCGGCAGCCATAAAGCGCAGGTAGTCGGGAATGTCGGTAACGGCACTGTTGCCAGAGGAGATGATATGGCTAAAACCGATGCGCCCCGTGCTGGACAGCGCAATGGCGAGTGCGCCTGATTGGGAGATGAGAGCCACATCGCCCTTTGGCACGCCTGCCGGGAAGCGGGAACTATATAAAACGGTGTTGGCCTGATGCGCGATCAGCCCCAAACAATTTGGCCCACATACTGCCATGCCATATTTGGCCGCGATCTCAACTAATTCTTGTTGTCTAGCTCGCCCTTCCTCGTCCTTTTCGGCAAAACCACTGGATAGCACAATGGCGGCTTTGGTTCCTTTGCGTCCAGCCTCTTCTAACGCTTCGGCTACATATTGCGCGGGGATGCAGATGACGGCCAGGTCGGGTGTTTCAGGGAGATGGGCGATGTGGGAAACGGCCGTTAAGCCAAACACCCTCTCTTCGCGTGGATGCACCGGATAAATGCGCCCCGCATACCCATGCTCCATCAGATTCCGCATCACAAAACCAGACGACGCACCCACCCGTTCCGTCGCCCCAATCACCGCCACCGAGCGAGGTTGTAAAAGAAAAGATAATGGAGACATATAACCTGCGTTTTACCTAGTACCGTAACTTGCTAAATTTAAGGGGTGAAAAGCCACGTTTTTAGCTGTTTTACCCGGCAAAATCATAAAGTCGAGGTACTAGAAGCCATTCTTTGTGTGAAGCTGCGCCAGCCACTCCCCCAACCAGGCCATCGCGTCCTCAAACTTTGCCACCGGCAGCATTTTGTACCCAGTGATGTCGTACCGCCGATACAGCTCCCCATACACGCCACCATACTCATTGCGCCGCGTCTGCTTGCTCAACGCCATTGCCACCGCCTTCACCGCCTGCGAAAGCTGGCTGGCCTGGGCTTCGGTGATTTGACGACCACTGTTATTCAATATCTCGACAGTGGCCTGCAATGTCGCCAATTGGTGCTGGTGCATCTGAAGCTGGCGTTCATGCTCATCCAAACGGCCGCGCAAAATCAACTGATTGTGCGCCAACTGCAAAACCGCTTGCGCCATCTTATACGCTTGAGCCTCCGGCGTGTCTTGAGCCAGCAAATCATTAAATGAGCCATCTGTGGTCAATTCGCCGCGCTCAAAGGCAGCCCACAGTACACGCGCCGCCTCTTTTTGAAATCGCGTCAATTTTGACTGCAAATGCTCTTTAACAGCCTTCACCCGAATGCCGGACAGCCACAATGGCACAAGATCGACCCGCAGTATATACACATCTTGCTCACCGCCGGGGGTTTGTAATTTGCAAACCCCTTTGCCATCATTCAAAATTTCATGCCGCTCAATGCGCTGCCGTTGCCCGACAAAATCAAGCCCTAATGCCTGGCACATGTGGCGCAAGCTGGCATAAATTTGCCCATCTTCCAAGCGAACGGCCGTTACTTCATCCTCATAAAACAACACCTTCTTTTGTTCAATCGGCTCTAAAGCCTGGGCTTCATCCATCTCATTCAATCCTACTCATCTAAATTTGAG
>JAGQGA010000070.1 GCA_020432595.1 Anaerolineales bacterium
GAGAAATCCTGCTCAAATGGCGGCTATGAGAACGGGATTTCTCGGAGGACCTCGAAATGACACTGGATTTCCCACCTACGCAGTTAAAGAGTAGGTCAAACTTGTTAAGTTGCCCCCAAACTGAAATACACCCGGGAAAACAATCACCTGTCCCATCCGCCTACTTCCTGCTATACTTTATATCCCGACTGAACACGAACATTTCAAGGGTACAAGAGCCTGCCACTTTGGCGACACTTCTGTTAATCCAACATATTTTTTAGGAAGACAAATGAGCAACCAAACCGCAAAAATTATTTACACCTATACCGATGAAGCACCAGCCCTGGCAACCCATTCGCTGCTGCCCATCATCGAAACCTTCACCCAGGCCGCCGATGTTGTGGTCGAACTCAGCGACATCTCGCTGGCCGGCCGCATCATCGCCAACTTCCCCGAAAACCTCACCGCCGCCCAGCGCCAGCCCGATGCCCTCACCGAACTGGGCGAACTGGCGCAAACGCCGGCCGCCAACATCATCAAGCTGCCCAACATCAGCGCCTCCATCCCCCAGCTAACGGCCGCTATTGCCGAACTGCAAAGCCACGGCTACAACATCCCCGACTACCCCGCCGAAGCTGAGACCGATGAGGAAAAGGCGATCAAAGCCCGCTACGCCAAGGTGCTGGGCAGCGCCGTCAACCCTGTGCTGCGTGAAGGCAACTCCGACCGGCGCGTGGCCGCCCCGGTGAAGCAATACGCCAAAAACAACCCCCATTCCATGGGTGCCTGGCGTTCGGACTCGAAACCCCACGTGTCCCACATGGACGACGGCGACTTTTACGGCAGCGAAAAGTCGGTTGAGGTCGCCACAGCGGGCAACGTGCGGATTGAATTGGTGGACGGAGCGGGGAATGTGCAGGTGTTGAAGGAAAAAACATCGGTCATTCCCGGTGAACTCCTCGACGCTTCCACCATGAACCGCAAAGCCTTGCGTGCCTTCTACGCCGCCCAAATCGCCGATGCCAAAGAAAAAGGGGTGCTGCTTTCCCTCCACGTCAAAGCCACCATGATGAAAGTCTCCGACCCCATCCTCTTCGGCCACGCTGTCACCGTCTACTATAAAGACGTTTTCGACAAACACGCCGCCCTCTTTGATGAAATTGGTGTTAACCCCAACAACGGCCTCGGCGACGTCTACGCCAAAATCCAGAGCCTGCCCGACATGCAGCGCATCGAGATCGAAGCCGATATTGCCGCCTGCTACCAAAACCGCCCCCCGCTGGCCATGGTAGACTCGGACAAAGGCATCACCAACCTCCACGTTCCCAGCGATGTCATCATTGACGCTTCCATGGCCGCCGCCATCCGCTCCTCCGGCCAAATGTGGGGGCCAGATGGCAAGCTCCACGACATGAAAGCCATGATTCCCGACCGCTGCTACGCCACCATATACCAGGAAATCATCAGCTTTTGCCAGGAAAACGGGGCTTTTAACGTCACCACGATGGGCAACGTCTCCAACGTGGGGCTGATGGCGCAAAAAGCCGAAGAATACGGCTCCCACGACAAAACGTTTGAAATCCCCAGCGACGGCACGGTGCGCGTGGTGGACGACAGCGGCCAGGTGCTGCTTTCCCACGCCGTTGAAGCAGGCGATATTTGGCGCATGTGCCAAACCAAGGATGCCCCCATTCAGGATTGGGTCAAGCTGGCCGTCAACCGCGCCCGCGCCACCGGCTCCCCCGCCATCTTCTGGCTGGACGAAAACCGCGCCCACGATGCCCAGCTTATCCAAAAGATCAACGCCTATCTGCCCAACCACAACACCGACGGCCTAGAAATCCAAATCATGTCCCCCGTGGCCGCCATGCGCTACACCTGCGAACGCGCCAAAGCTGGCAAAGACACCATCTCCGTCACCGGCAACGTCCTGCGTGACTACCTCACCGACCTGTTCCCCATTTTGGAACTCGGCACCAGCGCCAAAATGCTCTCCATTGTGCCGCTGCTGGCGGGCGGTGGGCTGTTTGAAACGGGGGCAGGTGGTTCGGCCCCCAAACACGTGCAGCAGTTTGTCAGCGAAGGACATTTGCGCTGGGATTCGCTGGGCGAATTTTTGGCGCTGGCCGTCTCGCTAGAAGATTTGGGCAGCAAAAGTGGCAATGGCCGGGCGCAAATTCTGGCCGACGCGCTTAACGATGCCACGGGGCAGGTTCTCGCCAACAACAAATCACCCCTACGGCGGGTACACCAGCTAGATAACCGGGGTAGCCATTTTTATTTGGCAATGTACTGGGCGCAGGCGTTGGCGGCGCAGGACAAGGATGCAGAGCTACAGGCCAAGTTTGCCCCCGTGGCCGCGCAGCTTGCGGCCAACGAAGCGCAAATTTTGGCCGAGATGGAGGCCGCCCAGGGGCATCCGGTAGACATCGGCGGCTATTTCCAACCCGACGCGGCCAAAACAACGGCCGCCATGCGCCCCAGCGCCACCTTTAATGCTATTTTGGCGGTGGCTTAGGGAAATTGAACCGCAGAGGACGCAAAGGGCGCAAAGTTTTCTCTTTCTTTATCTTTGCGCTCTTTGCGCCCTCTGCGGTAAAAAATCAAACGATGACCCAACATTTTGACGTGCTTGTAGTCGGTGCCGGACTGTCTGGGGTGTGCGCGGGCTACTACTTGCAAACCCAATGCCCCGGCAAAAGTTATGCCATTTTGGAAGGGCGGGGGGCGATTGGCGGCACGTGGGATTTGTTTCGCTACCCCGGTGTGCGCTCCGATTCGGATATGTATACGCTGGGCTACAGCTTTCACCCGTGGCAAAACCCGAAGGTGATTGCCGACGGGCCGGCGATTTTGGACTATGTGCGGGAAACGGCCGTTTCTCACCACATTGACCAGCACATCCGCTTCCACCACCACGTCACCGCCGCCAGTTGGTCATCGGCCACCGCCCAGTGGCACGTCACCGCCGAGCGCGGCGCAGACAAAGAGCCGGTAGACTTTACCTGCAACTTCCTGCTGCTGTGCAGCGGCTACTACGACTATGACCAGGGACACGCGCCCAGTTGGGAGGGGATGGAGGAATTTAACGGCCGTTTTGTCCACCCCCAACATTGGCCGCAAGACCTCGACTACAGCGGCAAGCGGGTCGTCGTCATTGGCAGCGGCGCAACGGCCGTTACCCTCGTCCCCGCCATGGCCGAGCAGGTCAGCCACATCACCATGCTCCAACGCTCCCCCACCTACATCGTCCCTGGCCCCAGCGAAGATGCCTTTGCCCACAAACTTCACCAAACCTTCCCCCCCAAGCTTGCTCACTGGCTTGCCCGCTGGAAATTCATCGTCCAGGGCATCTACTACTTCTTTCTCGCCCGCCGCTTCCCCGCCGCCACCAAAGAAACCATCCTCAAAGCCGCCCAAGACGAACTCGGCCCTGATTACGATGTCGCCACCCACCTTTCCCCCCGCTACAATCCTTGGGATCAGCGCGTCTGCCTCATTCCCGACTCCGATTTGTTCAAAGCGATCAACAGCGGCAAAGCCTCCATCGTCACCGACGAAATCGCACGCTTCACCCCCGATGGCATCCAGCTTCGCTCCGGCAACGATCTGCCCGCCGATCTCGTCATCACCGCCACCGGGCTAAAGGTCAAGCTCATGGGCGGCTTGCAGCTAATGGTAGACGGCAACCCTGTGATATTAAGCGACTTGCTAACCTACAAAGGGATGATGTACAGCAATGTCCCCAACCTCGCCACCGTTTTTGGCTACACCAACGCCTCCTGGACGCTCAAATGCGAACTCATCATCGGCTACGTTTGCCGCTTGCTCAACCACATGGATCGCCACGGCTACACCCGATGCACCCCCAAACTCGATGCCCTGCCACCGGCCACCAGCCCCGCCATTGATCTGGAATCGGGCTATATTCGCCGAGCGCTCGACCGAATGCCGCGCCAGAGCGAAAAACGGCCGTGGCGCGTTTACCAAAACTACCTCATTGACCTCTTTTACCTCGGCTACAGCGGCGTGGCCGACGGCACCATGCTATTTTCATAACCTAGATAGGCCAAGTTACACAGAGCCTCACAGAGAAGACACAGAGGGACACAGAGAAAAATGAGGCCACTTTTTCTTGCTTTCTCTGTGAAACTCTGTGTCATTTCTTGTTTCTTGCCCCAAAAATTTTATTGACATCAGGAAAATCTACGTCCCATTTTCCGACCTTCGCCCATGTTGTCCCTTGGTCTAAGTTGTTATACTGGCAACATCATAGGCAGAGGGATGATTTATGTCGGCATTTTCGCGGTTGTCGTTGGCAAAACAATATATGCTCGTGAGCCTCCTGGTGATGTTGGGCGGGCTGGTTGCGATTGGGTTTTGGGTCAGTCGGCAGATAGAAACGGCCGTTACCAACCGCACCGCCGCCATCACCGCCCTCTACGTAGACAGCCACCTTTCCCCCTATCTCCAGCCCCTAGCTACCCGCCAAGAACTTGCTCCCACCGACCTCGACAGCCTGCAAACGCTGCTCGACACCACCCCACTCGGCCAGCAAATCGTTTCCTTCAAAGTATGGGCACGCAACGGCACCATTCTCTACAGCCCCACCCCCGAACTTGTCGGGCAGCAGTTTGCCATTCAGGGCGGCTTGGCGCAAGCACTGCAAGGGAACGTGACCTCCGAGATTAGCCATTTAGACGACCCCGAACAGGTTTTTGAGCGGCAGCGTTGGGAAACGCTGATTGAAACCTATGCCCCGATTCGCCAGCAGGGCAGCGACCAGATCATTGCCGTGGCAGAGTTTTACCAGACGACGGATGAATTAACGGCCGTTATTCGCGCTGCCCAAGTTCAAAGTTGGTTAGCGGTTGGGGGGGTATTAACGGCCGTTTATCTCCTCCTCGCCAGCCTCGTCCAACGCGCCAGCAACACCATCACCAGCCAGCAAGCCACCCTACAGCACAACGTCACCCAGCTCCAAACCCTGCTCAGCCAAAACAAGCAGCTTCACAGCCGCGTCCGCCGCGCCGCCGCCCGTTCCACCGCCCTCAACGAACAATACCTGCGCCGCATCTCCGCCGACCTCCACGACGGCCCCGCCCAAGACCTCGCCCTCGCCCTCCTGCGCCTAGAGCCGCTGGCCGAAGAAATCGGTTCCACCCTCCCTGCCGACACCCAACAAGACCTTGACACTGTCCACCTTGCCGTCAAATCTGCCCTGCGTGAGTTGCGTATCATCTCCGCTGGGCTGCGCTTGCCCGAAATCCAAACCGCTACCCTTCACAAAACCATCCAACGCGCCATCCACGACCACGAACACAAAACCAGCACGTCCGTCACCACTGAACTTCATGACCTCCCCACCAACGCCCCCTTCCCCGTCAAAATCACCCTCTACCGCCTGCTCAAAGAAGCTCTCAGCAACAGCTACCGCCACGCCCAGGGCAAAGCCCAAACCGTCCGCATCACCGCCGACCCCACCACCCTCCACGTCACCATCTCCGATGCCGGGCCGGGGCTGCCGCCCCTCCAACCAACCGATGCCCCGCCCACCCAGCTTGGCCTCATCGGAATGCGCGAGCGGGTCGAACTGCTTGGCGGTCAATTTGACATCCACACCGCCCCCAACCAGGGCACCACCATCCACGCCACCCTTCCCCTGGACACCCAAGAGGATTTTGTTTGACCAATCATCAACGGCGATTAGAGATTGGAAATTGGCGATTTGTGAAGGTTCACAATCCCTAATCGCTAATCTCCAATCTCCGATTTATCCGGCTATTTCCAAGGAACACCCCCCATGCCCAACCCCATCCGCATTCTCGTTGCCGACGACCACCCCCTCTTTCGCGCTGGCGTGGTTGCCTCTCTCAGCCGCCAGCCCAACTTCACCGTCATCGCCGAAGCCAGCAGCGGCGAAGAAGCCTACGCCCTCGCCGCCGAACACCTCCCCGACATTCTCCTCCTCGACATTACCATGCCCGGCGAAGGCGGCATTGCCGCCGCCCAGCGCATCGCCTCCGCCTTCCCCATCGTCCGCATCATCATGCTCACCGTCTCCGAAGACCAGGATAACCTGCTCAATGCCCTCAAGGCTGGAGCCAAAGGGTACGTCCTCAAGGGCGTTTCCGCCCGCGAACTTGCCACCGCTGTCCGCACCGTGGCCGATGGTGATGTCTACATTTCCGCCCAACTTGCTGGCGGCATCCTGTTTGAAATGACCCACAGCCCGCGCCAGTCCACCCCCCAAGACCCATTCAGCGAACTGACTGAACGGGAACGGCAAATCCTGACCCTGTTGGCCGATGGGTTAACCAACCGCGAAATTGGCGGCCAGCTTTTTCTGGCGGAAAAGACCATTAAACATTACATGACCAACATTTTGCAAAAGCTCCAGGTACGCAGCCGCGTTGAAGCCGCTCTGCTAGCACAAAAACACGGTCTAACCGAGGACGAATTTAGATAAACCATGCCCCACCTTTTCCAAGACAGCTCTGACAAGGCACTCCTGCAAGCGTGTCGCCAGGGCAACGAAGCCGCTTGGGAACAGCTTGTCGCCAAATATGAACGACTTGTCTACGCCATTCCCCTTAACTATGGGCTGAGCCGGGACGAAGCGGCCGACATTGCCCAGCACAGCTTTATCCTGCTGCTGCAAAATCTCGACAGTTTGCGCGATGATGAACGGCTGGGCGGCTGGTTGGCAATGGTAGCCCGCCGCCACAGTTGGCGCGTTTTGGCTCGCCGCCAGCGGGAGCAAGCCACCCCAGACGATGATCTGGCAACGCTCCCCAACCAGGTAGATGACAGCCAGCGGCAGCAGCGGGAACGGCAAGAACGGCTGGAATGGGTCATGGCTGGCTTAAACCAACTTGACGACCGCTGCCGCCAACTGCTGCTGGCTCTCTATTTTGAATCTGACCAGCCCACCTATGAAGCCATTGCCCAACAGTTTAATATGCGGGTGGGCAGCATTGGCCCCACCCGCGCCCGCTGTCTGGCACGGCTGAAGGAGTATCTGCCAAATTGATCAGAAATTGATGTATTTTTCGGTATGGGTTGCGGCACTTATCTAGTAGAGACACAAAATTCGGGAGTATTGAGCGTATGGCAAATCAAAACAAGCTCACGTTTGAACAATTGGCAGCGTGGGCAGAAGGAACGTTAAGCAAAACAGAAACGGCCGTTATTGACCACCAACTCACCCAAGCCGACCCCGACACCCAGGCCACCGCCGCCTGGCTGCAAACCTTTTTCCGCACCAGCCGAGAAATCAGCCTACCCACCCCCCCGGCCGAACTGCGCCAAACCCTCAAGCAACGTTTTGCCGCCTACGCCCAGGAAAAACGGCCGTTATCCTTTTGGCAGCACCTCCTTGCCAACCTCACCTTCGACAGCTACGCTCAACCCAGCCTCGCTGCCGCCCGCGCCGCCGTCGAATCCGGCACCCGCCAGCTTCTCTACACCTCCAATCTCGCCGACATCGCCCTCACCATCCAGCCCGGCCAAGAACCATTCACCCTCAGCGGCCAAATTTTCTCCCCCGACCTGGATAACCTCGCCACCTTTGTCGTCGAACTGCACCAAAACGAACAAACCCTTACCTTCACCGTCGCCAACGACCTCGGCGAATTCAACTTTAACGACCTCCACGACGGCGTATACACCCTGGTCATCGGCAATGATTTAGGCGAAATGCAGCTACCCCCCTTTCGTTTGCAGGCCAGCTAACCCATGAGCACCCCTCTCGACCCCGCCCTGATTGCCGACCTGCTGGCCGCCCCTGCGGTGGAAGCGCAAATTTCGCTGCTGCAAGCGGCTGGTTTGGCCGATGAACCGGGCTTGACCCAACTGCTCGACCATGCTACTGGCCTAGTGCGAACCACCCCCGGCCACGCCCGGCGGTTGGCCGTTCTGTGCGCCACCGTTGCCACCGACAGCAGCTTAACAGCCATTATTCCCCCCGCCGCCTATTTGCAAGCCCAAACCCACGCCCTCAACGGTGATTTTGGCCGTGCTGCCCAGCTTATTGCCGCCGCCCGCGCTGGCTACCAGCGGCTGGGCAACAGCGAAGCGGCACTCCGCACCAACGTCGGTCTCATGCACGTGTTGGGTGAATCGGGTCGCTATGAGGAAGCATTGGCGGCCGGACAGGAAGTTTTGACGGGGATTAACGGCCGTTCTCCCCACCCCCTCACCGCCCTCGCCCTGCACAATCGCGGCACCTGCTTTGAACAACTCGGCCGCTACGACGAAGCCATTGCCGCCTACGCCCACGCCGAAACCACCTACCAACTGCTCGACATGCGCGAACCGCTCGGTCACGTTCGCAACAATCGCGGCCTCGTCCTGCTTAGTTTGGGGCAAGCCCGCGCCGCCCTCGATGCTTTCACCGCCGCCGCCGACATCTACACCGCTGAAGGCAGCAGCTTCTCCCTCGCTCGCACCTGGACTAATTTGGGCGAAACCCGGCTGCTGCTGGGCGACTATCAGCAAAGTTTGGCCCTCTTTGACCAAGCGCACCAATTTTTCCAGCAGCAAGATGCCCTGGCCGAACACCATATCCTGCTGCTCGGTCGCGCCAAAGCGTATCTGGCCCTCAACCTCTTTGCCCAAGCCCAGGCCGCCTATCAGGAAGTCGAAGAGCTACTTCGTACAGCCGGCATGGCCCACCACCACGCCCAGGCCCTGTGGGGATTGGGCATAGCCCACCGCGCCCAGCAGCAGTTTGACGAAGCGGCCACGGCGCTGGCCGCCGCCAACGCTGCTTTTGCCACTGTGGGCAACCAGCCGCTGCAAGTGAGCGTGCTGCTGGAACAGGCCTCCTTGCAAGCGGCGCAAGGCAACCGAGGGGTAGCGTTGCAACAAGCCCAGCAGGCGTTGGCCTTGACCAGTGACCACAACTGGCCCATCCAAACTTTCTTCACCCATCTGCGGCTGGCCGATCTGCTGCTGCCTGATGTAGCTGCGGCCGAAAGCCACCTGCTGGCGGCGCAAACCATTAGCCAATCGCTGGCACTGCCCCATTTGCGCTACCGGGTCAACCAGCGGCTGGGGCGGCTGCGGCTGCTGCAAGGGGATTACCCGGCGGCGCAGCAACTGCTGCAAACGGCCGTTTTCGACATCGAACAACTGCGCGGCAACCTGGCTCAAGAAGCCCTGCGCCTCTCCTTCCTCGACGACAAAACCGCCGCCTATGAAGATTTAATCCAGCTTCACCTGCTGCAAAACGACATTGAGCAAGCGTTTGCCGCCGCCGAGCAGGCCAAATCCCGCACCCTAGCCGAATTGCTGGCCGGTCTCCTGGCGGTGCAGCAGCCAGCCAATGACGACATTGCCGCCCGGCTGCAAACGCTGCAAGCCGATTTGAACGCCATCTATAACGAGGTGTTGGGGCTTGACCAGGGGAGCGAACGGCGGCCCCGGCTGTTGGGCAACTTGAATCACCAAGCGCGGCTGCTGGAACAGGAGATAAGCCAACTGCGGCTCCAACTACCGCTGGGGCAGCCACAGGGCGACCCACTACTCCACGCGGTTTTGCCCAGCCAGCCCCACCTGCCACCCCACACCACTATGTTGGCTTACCACACTATTGGCGATGAGATTTTAGCGTTTGTGCAGCACAACGGCCGTTTATCCGTCTTTCGCCAGTTGAGCAGCGTAACGGCCGTTCGCCAAGCCCTACAGCGGCTCGACATCCAGTGGCAACGCTTCCGCGTCGGTGCCGAATTTATCAGCCGCCACCAAAAACAGTTGGAACGCTCCGCCCAAACCGTGCTGCAAACGCTGCACCAGGCGCTCATCGCCCCCCTCACCCACGCCCTCACCACCCCGCGCCTGCTCATCATCCCCCACGGGCTGCTGCACCAGCTACCCTTCCACGCCCTGTTTGATGGCGAACACTATTTGCTCGACCAGTACGAAATTGCCTACGCGCCCAGCGCCACCATTTTTAACCTGTGCCAACAGCGCCCGCTGCTAACCGACGGCCCAGCCTTGGTGCTAGGCGTGTCCGACCCCTCCATTCCCCAAGTCGTGGCTGAAGCGGAAGCCATCGCCGCCACCTTGGGCAATGCCCAGCTCTTTTTAGACGGAGCCGCAACAACGGCCGTTTTTCGCCACCACGCCCCCCACAGCCGCCTCCTCCACCTCGCCTGCCACGGCCTCTTCCGCAGCGGCAACCCCATGTTCTCCGCCCTCAAGCTCCACGACGGCTGGTTCACCGCCAGCGACGTGATGAACCTGCCGCTGCGCCACGCCCTCATCACCCTCAGCGCCTGCGAATCGGGACGCAGCCAAATTTTGGGCGGCGACGAAATTTTGGGGCTTTCCCGCGCCTTCCTCGGTGCCGGAGCCGCCGCCCTGGCCGTTAGCCTGTGGCTGGTAGAGGATAAAACCACCGCCTTGCTCATGGCCGACTGGTATCAACGTTTACAACAGCACGGCATGGCCGCCGCGCTGCGCGCTGCCCAGCTTGCCTTAAAAGAACAGTATCCCCACCCCTACTACTGGGCACCCTTTATTTTGATGGGGAAATTTTAAGATGTATTGGAATGAGTTTATTGCTTAGGGAGAAGAAAGGAACATGAAAAGATTATTTCGCACCCAACAACTGACCCCCCTCATCCTAACCACCATTGTCCTCGGCCTGCTTCTCGGCCTCCATCCGGCAACCGTGCTGGCCAAGGACAAAACGCCACGGGTGGCCGACCAACTGCTTATCCAGCTTAACCCGCTGTTTGCGGCAACCGTTGATGACATCAATGCCACTTATGGCACCACGACCTTGCGGCAGCTAACGGCCGTTAACGACCTTTATCTGCTGCAAACTCCGCCCGGTGCCGACCCCAAAGAGCTGGCCGAAACGATGGCCCTCGATCTGCGGCTGCTCTTCGCCGAGCCCAACTACCTCAGCGAAACCCCCGAAGCCATCGGCAGCTCCGCCTGGGTATGGGGTGGCGAAAACGAAGCGCCCTACGGTGATCAAGTCGCCGCCAAGCTGCTCAATCTGGCACCCGCCCACGCCCTCAGCACCGGCAGCGGTACTATCGTTGCTATTGTAGACACAGGTGTAGACCTTGACCATCCGGCGTTGGCCGCTGCCATCACCGCTGGTTATGATTTTGTAGACGGGGACAACGACCCCGATGATGAACTCAATGGCGACCCCAGCCGGGGCAAGGTGGGTGGTCACGGCACGCACGTTGCCGGTATCGTCCATCTGGTGGCTCCCGATGCCCGCATCATGCCGCTGCGGGTGCTAGGCACCAACGGGCAGGGGGATGCGTTTCGCGTGGCCGAGGCGGTGCTGTTTGCAGTGAATAACGGAGCCAACGTCATCAACCTCAGTTTGGGGATGGCAAGCCACTCTGACACGCTGAAAACGGCCGTTCGCTACGCCACCGAGCGCGGCGTGGTGGTGGTCGGCGCGGCCGGCAACTTGGGCAACAAGGAAAAGCAGCATCCGGCGGCAACGCAATGTGTGCTGGGGGTAACGGCCGTTAATGCCACCCGCCAAAAAGCCAATTTCGCCAACTACGGCAGTTGGGTCGCCTACGCTGCCCCCGGCGAGGCCATTTATAGCACCTTCCCCGGCGGCAGCTACGCCTGGTGGAGCGGCACATCTATGGCCGCCCCGTTTGTGGCTGGGCAAGCCGCCCTGCTCCGCCAGCTCGATCAATCCATCAACGCCCGCGACATCGCCCTGCTCATTGCCCATACCAGCGAAAACCTCGACACGCTCAACCCTGACTTTGCTGGTAACTTAGGTGCCGGGCTGCCCAACATCACCGCCAGCCTCGAACGGCTGTTAAGCGGCGACATCCCCACCTCAAATCGCGGCATCATGAGTGACCAATGCGTTAGGCAATCATCATAACGCCCTCTGGTCTGGCTGTGGGCAGCTTGCTCTATGAAAGGATATCCATAAGCAAGCTGCCCGCAGCCCCATCGCACCAAACTTCATCTCGTCATTTTTAACCATTAGCTGAATATTGGAGGCATTCCATGCCCACGCGACCTTTGTTTTGGCAATTGCCACTACTTTTGCTACCCGCTGTCTTGGTGACGTTTATCAGCCTGTTTGCGCTGCTGCCCAGCACGCTGGCCGCCACCACCCAAGTTGATATGTTTACGCCGCAGCATCAGCTAATGCACCAGCCAGAAGTCCTGCTGCTGCAGCCAGCCGACGCTGACCATGACGCAGATGGGGAACAAACGGCCGTTTCCACCCACACCCATTTCCCAAACCAACAATTGGCCGTTACTTTTTTTGCCCAACCGTCACTTACTAGCAAAGGAAACAATAATGGCAGCTAAGATTCGTATTTTACTCTACTCACACGACACCTACGGCCTGGGACATTTGCGCCGCAGCCTTTCCATCGCCGGACAAATTGCCCAGGACATTCCCCACAGCCACCAGTTGCTCCTCACCGGCTCCATGGTCGCCGGTGCTTTCCAGCTTCCACCCCGGCTGGATATGATCAAACTCCCCGCCCTGAGCAAGCGCTCCAGCGGGGCTTACAAAGCCCGCACCCTCCCCCTCACCTTGCGCCAAACCATTAGCTGGCGCGAGCAGATGATTTTGCAGGCTGCCCAAGCATTTCGCCCCGACCTGCTGCTGGTGGACAAATCCCCTGCTGGCGTTCACGGCGAACTACTGCCCACCCTGCGCCATCTCAAAACGTGGTCGCCGCAAACCAAAATTGTGCTGGGGATGCGCGACATTGAAGATTCCCCGGCCAAAACGCAGGCGGAATGGGCGGCGGGCGGCATCTACCCGCTGCTGGAAGAGGTGTACGACCGGATTTTGCTCTATGGCGAACCGGATATTTTTGACCCAGCGACGGCATACTGGCTGCCAGAAACGGCCGTTTCCAAACTCACCCCCTGTGGCTATCTCGGCCGGCCGCACCCTCGCACCGACCCTGCCCGCGTCTACCGCGAACTCGGCCTCAGCAACGGGCAGCCGCTGGTCGTTCTCACCGTTGGCGGCGGCGGCGATGGCTACAGCATCATCCAGCAATACCTCGACATGCTCCGTACCCATGCCGTCCCTTATCACTCACTCGTCGTCACCGGCCCGCTGATGGCGCAAAGCAAGCGCAAGCTGCTGCAGCAAGCCGCATCCTTGCCCAATTTAACCCTGCGCGAATTCACGCCCGACCTGATGAGCTATCTCGCCGCCGCCGATTTGGTCGTCAGCATGGCGGGCTACAACACCGTCTGCGAAATTTTGTCGCTGGGCAAACGCGCCCTGCTCATCCCCCGCAGCTGCGTCCGTGCCGAGCAGCACATGCGAGCCACCCTTCTGGCCGAGCGCGGGCTTGTTCACACCCTAGACAGCCACGAAGCCACCCCCACCCGCCTGCACCACACCATCATCCACGCCCTTGCCACCCCCGCCCCCACCGCCACCCTCCCGCTTAATGGGCTAAAGCGGGTCAGTGCCGAAATCGGCCGTTTGCTCACCCAGCCAGCCATGACCGGCAGTGAGCAGCCGGTTCTGATGAACGAGCTTTATCAACCATAGTGATTAGAGATTGGGGATTGGAGATCGGAAACCTTCATCAATCTCCAATCCCCAATCCCCAATCTCCATTCATCCCATGAAATTAAAAATCGCCTACATTCTCAAAATGTACCCCCGCTTCTCCGAAACCTTTGTGGTTAACGAAATTTTGGAGCTGGAGCGGCGCGGCGTGGATGTTCGTATCTACTCGCTGCGGAAACCCGACGACGGCCGTTTTCACGCCAACCTCGCCCAAGTCAAAGCCAACGTCATCTACGTGCCGCAAAACCCGGAAATGGAACCCGACCGCATCCGCGAAGCCCACCGCCGCCTGCGGCAAAGCCAGCCTGCCAGCTACCAGCAGGTCTACGATGCCACCGCCGCCAAAGGCAGCAGCTTTGCCCTTAAACGCTTCTTGCAGGCTGGCTACATCGCCGAACATTTGCTGCGCCATCCCGTAGACGGGATGCACGCCCACTTTGCCACCAGTGCCACCCGCGTTGCCAACCTCGTCCAGCAGCTTATTGGCCTCCCCTACAGCTTTACCGCCCACGCCAAAGACATCTTCCATGACAG
>JAGQGA010000710.1 GCA_020432595.1 Anaerolineales bacterium
CTAAACAGCTTGTCAGCTTCGGCGATGTCTGTCGGGATGGAGATAGAGCCTTCGGTATTACGCTGGCGCAGCGGCCGGCATTGCAAAATGTGGAGCTTGTAGTCTGGGTAGGGGTATTTGGGAATGATTTCTACCGTAAACTCCACGTCAACCGGTGTCTTATACATGTCTTCCAGCCGCCTCAGTGCCGTTCGCATCAGCTTAACAAATTTGGTGTCCTTGGTAAGCCCGTCAAAGGTCAGTACAAAATGAGAATCTTCACCGCTGGCTACATTAGAAACAATGTCTTGCAAAAACTCTCCTCGATCAACAGAGGCCAACAGCCGCAAGAAGGGATAGTCAGGCGTTAAAATCTCTTCAATGGGCAGTGTCTTAAATTTATTTTCTTCCAGGTCAATGACATCAATTAGCGTTTGTGAATATTGCCGGATGGCGGCAGCGGTTGTTTCTGGCCGCAGGCGCGGGTGGCTGAGGGCAATAAGGCGGGGATAATCGTGCGCCACACGGTCTACGGCACGGGTGCCCAACCCCCAGACCAGCCGCAAAAAGCCGTCTTCACGCCGAATTTTGGGATTCCAGCGGAATGGGTTGCTGCTGTAGGCAACGCCAGCCAGCATGGGGAAAAAATAACGGCCGTATTTCTGCCCCCGCAGCCGCTGTATCAAAATCGCCATCCGTTCATCATAATCAATTAGTCCATTTTGCTGCCGATAGAGCAGGGCGTTGGGATTACCAACACTGGCATAGACACGGCGGACGGCATTAAGCAGTTGTTCCAGATTTTGTTCGGGCGTTCCCTGGTTGGGGCAAAAATGGCTTTCATACTTCCCGGCAAAGGCATAGCCAAAATTATCCTCCAGCAGGCTGGAAGATCGGACAATGAGCGGGCTGTCCCCTACCTGATCCAAAATATTGCGTAATCCGGTGACGATGGGATCGGGGAAACGGCCGGCGAGGTGTGCATCAACCACAAGCTGATGGTTGGTTTTCACCTCATCAATCGGCCGGTATTTCTCATTCATCAAGTGATCTAGCTGGTTGATTTGGCGAAAATCGTAAAACGCCTCGGTGCCCACGTAAAAAGAGTCGGGAATGCTAACCTGCTGGCTAAGCTCTGGCCCCAGCTTGGGTGACTTTTGCTGCAGAATTTTCCAGGCCAGCGCCATCCCGGCTGCCTTACCCCCAATCTTGCCCGCCCCAATCCGCTTTTTGTAAATAATTTGCAGATCAGCCATGTCGAACACTTTTTTGGCAACGCCAATAAAGGGCAACTGGTCACTGATCATCCCCTTGATGAGCACAACCTTGATCTCTTCCAGGTGATGCGCTACTTTTTCCCGTTCGGGTGGGGGCAGAGCCTCATAGATTTTGCCCTGTTTGAACAGCAATTCCCAGGGGGAGATTTCGGGGTTAAAGGTTAGCTGAATCGTGTCCGCTTTGTTACCGGGCTGGTCAGCCAGCACTTCATCAACGAGGTGTTCAAGCAGTGCCGCACCCAAATTGAAGCCAAAATAGGCATCGGTTTGGTAATCTCGAATGCGGTCTTTGCGCCGCTGCCATTGGTTGGCCTCTTCCTGGCTAAAGGGGTCGGTCAGCCCTTCGCGCTGCTGCGACTCAATGGCTTTTTGCTTTACCTCCGCTTCAAAATCAGGCATGGTGACGATGCCGCGCCGGAACAACTCTTCGCGCATTCGCAGCCGGATACGGTCGGCCAGAATGGGATATTGGGCGAGCTTGATGTAGATGTCTATGGGCGGGGTGATTGAGCGTAACGATTCTGTGGACATAGTTATCTCCTTCCCTTTATTATAGCAGGTTGTCAGAGATTGCTGATAAGGGTAAAAAAGCGAAAAGATTTCAGATCATAAAGGTGTAGAAGATGACAACAATTTTTGCAAAGATTATTCGGGGTGAGATTCCGTCGGATATGGTGTATCAGGATGAACTGGTGACGGCGTTTCGGGATATTAACCCCATGGCTCCAACCCACATTTTGATTGTGCCCAACAAGGTGATTCCGACGGTGAATGATTTGGCAGAGAATGACGAGCTAACGGCCGGCCGGATGTTCACGGTGGCGAAAAAGCTGGCCGAGCAAGAGGGGATTGCCGAAGATGGGTACCGGCTGATTGTGAACTGCAACAAACACGGACACCAGGAAGTGTTTCATTTGCATATGCACCTACTGGGCGGGCGGCCGTTGGGTCGGATGCTGTCAAAGCCGAATTAATTGAGAATTGAGAATTACGAATTGAGAATGATGCACTTGGCAACTCGTTCCCCATTCTCAATTCTCCATTCCCAATTCTCAATTTCTCAATCGGCTGTAATGGCGTTGATTTCATCCCAGCATTGGCACGCCTCTTTTATGATGTCACCGCGCACCAGGCGGCCTTCGTATTCGATGCCGCTGCCCTGAACGACCCAGCCGCCCATGTTGAAGAGAATGGCACCGTCGGCGGAGACCCAACGGCCGTTAAATGTCCGCGCCAAATGCACATGGGTGGCATTAGAAAAACCGCCCTCGCACGAAGGGTGGCCGAGACGGTCGCCCGGCTGCACCGGCGTACCGGCCGCAATGCGGTCGCGGGTGGCAAGGTGCATGTAGGTGATGGCCCAGCCCGTGCCAATGTGGCCGTCGCCATCCATATCCACCACCACCGCACCAAAGCCGCTGCGAACCACCACCCCGGCTGACATGGCCGTTACCCAAGCCTCAGAATCACCGCAGCCTAGATTTTCGCCCTCTGGAACCAAATCAATGGCGGCCCAGGCGGAACCGCTGTTCCAGCCGCCGTGCGGCCCGCTGGTCAGATACCACGTTTCGCCGCTGGGCCAGGGAATACGTAAGGGGGGTTGGGTGAGGTCGG
>JAGQGA010000711.1 GCA_020432595.1 Anaerolineales bacterium
CTCATACCCCACCAGCCGATACCGCTCCACCACATTGCGGTCAAACTCCACCTGAATCTTGGCATCCAGGGCAATCACCTGAATCGTAGACATCAAATTATCCACAAACAGCGTCCGCGCCTCGTCATAGGTGTCCACATAAGCATAATTGCCATCGCCCTGGTCGGCCAACTGCTCCATGATAATGTCGTTGTAGTTGTCCATGCCAAAGCCAATCGTCGTCAGCGTAATCCCCGAATCGGCATAGCCGCGAATCTTTTGCGCCAGCGAATTGGCCGAGGTGTCGCCGACGTTGGCAACGCCATCCGAAGCCAGCACCACGCGGTTGATGCCACCCGGCTTGTAGGCCCGGTTTGCCAGCTCATACCCCAGCAGCAGCCCTGCCTCCATGTTGGTCGAACCCTCGGTTTGCAGCGAATAAATGGCGGTCAAAATGTCGCTGCGGCGCGAACCGGCCGTTGGCTCCAGCACCACCCGCGCCTCCGACCCATAGACCACAATCGCCACAGTATCGTCTTCACGCATCCGATCCACTAACAAATTGAGCGATTCCTTGACCAGCCCTAGCCGGTTGCTCCCTTCCATCGAGCCAGACACATCAATGACAAAGGTAAATGCGGCCGACTTGCGGTCCGCTTCGGCCACGTCATACCCCTGCACCCCAATTCGCAAAAAGATGGTGCCGTCGTTGTGGAAGGGGGAAGGCGCACCGTCAGCATAGATGGCAAAGGCGGTGTTGGGCGGGTTGGCGTATCCCTGGTCAAAGGCGTTGACAAATTCCTCCACACGAATGGCATCGGGCGGCGGGGTCAGGCCGTCCTGAATGTAATTGCGGGCGATGGTGTAGGAGCCGGTGTCTACATCAAGCGAGAAGGTGGACAGATTATCTACGCTGGTTAGCACAAACGGGTTGACACCGTAATCCTGGAAAAAGGTGTCGCGGGGCGGAACGGCCGTTGGTGCCACTTCAATCCGCTGCGAATCCACTGGCGAAACGGCAATGGGAGCCGCCTCCTGTGCAGCCGTAGCCGCATCTTCCGCCACAACCATTTCCGTCTCCGTCACCACTCGCGTCACTTCCACGCTTTCTGCCGCCGGTTCTGCCGCTGCTGGTTCCTCCGCCGCTTCCTGCACTGCAATGGGGGCAGATTGGTAATCTCCACTACTTTCTGCGACAGGTGCCTCTTCAGGCATACTTGCCCCGCAGGCAACCAATGCCGCAGCCAACAAACACAATAAAATTAGTTGAACAAGGGTTTGCTTCTTCATCATTCTATTCCTTTTTAGCGTTTTGTTATTTGGTGGCGAACGGCCGTTTGCCCTACATCCTCCATAACGCCCCCGCCCTACAAAAAGTTCCCGCAACCTAAGATTCTCAGTAAAACTCATTGCCCCTACTCTCTGCCAAGGACATAATAATGGGACGCGGACAAACACGGACAAACGCGGACAAATCTGCGAAATTTTTGATTCTCCTCCGTGCTACTGCGCTTGCTTATGAAAGTATTTATGAAACAAACACACGCCCTACACCCCACTCCCTACCTCCTCTGGCTGCTTATCCTGCTAGCCGCCTGCCAACAAACCCCGGCCGCCGCCACCCCAACGGCCGTTTCCGACCCCACCGCTGCAACAGCGGCCACATCCCAACCCACCCTTGCAGCCGTACCCACCATTGTTGCCGAAGTAGAAACGGCCGTTTCTGCCCCATCCGCTGCAACAGCGGCCGCAACAGCGGCCACGCCAACGGCCGTTTCCGCCAGCAGCGAACCCGCTCCCACGGCCTCCCTGGCCGACCTGCCCCCGCGCCCCGGTGCCCTCATCGCTCTCAGCCTGGAAAGCCGGGCGGGCTATCTGCTCAACGATATCCCCCCCGACCAGCGCGACCGCGTGGCCGCTGACCTGATAGCGCAGCCTGCCGAAAATTGGCTGGCACGCGCCGAAATGCAGTTCTCCCTCACCCAGCGCCGCCTCACCTTCCGCAACTTTGTTTACCCCGGCAAAGGGCAGCTTCCCCTACCCCCCCGTGAGCAGTGGCACATCGAACTGGTGGGCGAACCCAGCCGCCAAACAGTGCAAAACCACGATCTGGTCACAATCGGCTATCGCTTTAGCGGCACGCTGCTCACCGCCGCCGAGGAACCAGCCCGCGCTGAACCCGCCCTCGACCCCATTGGCGGCACATGGACAGAGCCGTTTGTGCTGCCGCTTGACCCCACGCTGCTGCTTCAGCGCACCGGCAACGCCTGCGTCAACGAGGCTGGCTTCCCGCCCAACAGCTTTGATTCGGAAAACATCCCCATTTTTTATGATCACGGCTGCACCGCCGACAGCGGCGGGCCGGCCGGTTGTCATCGCACCCAACTGCCTACCCTTTCCTGTTTAGAGGCGGTGGATGCAACGATTGGGCGGTGGGAAACGGCCGTTACCTTCACCCGTCTCCCTTGGGACGATGCCCTGGCCGATGCCGTCCGCTTTGGCCCCGTCACCAGTGCCGACACTCCCGACCTGCAAGTTCGCACCGGCGACCTCAACGAAAACCGCATTATCTACCGCTACTTCCCCTCCAACTCCTGCGCCCTGCAAGAGGCGTGCGTCAGCGGCAGCGGCTGGCGGCGGCTGCTCCAATTCAGCGCCACCGTCCACAACCTCGGTGGGCAGCCGCTCGACATCGGCCCTGTGGTCTCCGAAGATCCGCTTACCAACCTGTTTAGCTACAACAGTTGCCACGACCATTTTCACTTTAGCAACTACGGCGCGTTTATCTTTGGCAGCACCGACCAAGCCAGCAAGCAGGCGTTTTGCGGCCAAACCACCGCCCGCTTTAGCAACAACGAATACCCCCCCCTCGCCCTCGCCTATAGCTGCTC
>JAGQGA010000712.1 GCA_020432595.1 Anaerolineales bacterium
ATGTTGGCAACGGCCGTTCTGATCGAACCTGACAACGACGATGACGTGGTGGATTTGGGTGATACGGCCATTTTGCAAACCGATGACCATACCGAAACCTATACCATCGTTGGCACTGCCGAAGCCGACCCCAGCCAGGGGTTCATTTCCAATGAATCGCCACTGGGTCGGGCACTGCTCAACCGGCGCGTGGGGGATGAGATTACCGTGCAGGCTCCGGCCGGGTTGCTGCATTTTCGCATTGTGGCCGTGCGCTGATAGCTGAACCGCAAAGAGCGCAGAGGGCGCCAAGAAAGTGAGAAGGAAAAACCCAATCTCTGCGCTCTTTGCGTCCTCTGCGGTTCATCTCTTTTCACCCCGTATGGTTCGCCACAACCGCGAAATGCGCTACACTTCGCGGTTATGCATACAAAAGCTTTTCCCTACATTGGTTTATTAAGTTTGTTCTGGGGAACAAACATTGTTGCCAGCCGCTTTGGCATTGGCGAATTTAACCCATATCTGTTTATTGCGCTGCGGCTGACGATTGCGATGCTGTTTTTTGCGCCGGTGGTGTTGTGGAAAAACGGCCGTTTTCCCACCAACCCCGAACTATGGCGCAAAGCCGTCCTCAGCGGCATCATCGGCGTTTCCATCCCCATGACCACCTTCATCCTCTCCCTGCAATACCAGTCCAGCGGCATGGCAAGCATTTTTGTCACCACTTCCCCCGTCCAAATCGTGCTGGCCGCCCACTTTTTCCTGCCAGATGAAAAACTAACGCGCAACAAAGCCTTGGGCGTTACTTTAGCGCTGGTAGGCGCACTTTTTCTGGCCCTGCGCGGTGAAAGCGGGCTGGCAGGTGTGGGGCGAGCCAATCCGCTGGGTTTTTTGCTGGTGACAACAGGCTTGTTGGCTGAGACCGTCAACACCATGTACGTGCGCCGCCACATGACCCACCTCGACCCCATCGAAGTAACCGGCATTCGCCTGGCCGTTGGTGCCTTAATCCTAATCACAGTGGCGTTCTTTCTGGGCGACTTTTCTTTTGCCCACGTAACCGCCGCTGGCTATTTTTCGCTGGCCTATGCCGCCCTCATTGGCGCATTAGCCGGGCAGTTCACAGCGTTTTACATCCAGCGTCGCTTTGGTGCCACTGCCTTTGCCCTCACCTCCTACCTCATCCCGGTGGTTGCCACCGTTTTTGGCGTGCTGCTGCTGGGCGAAATTGTCACATGGGCTATGTTGATTGGTGTTCTTCTGATTGGCGGGGGAATTTATCTGATCAATCGGCGTGTTTATGAGCCACAGATGGTACCGGTGGGAGATTAAACGTTGACAAGTAGAGACGCAAGATTTTACGCTTCTACTTGTCAAGGTCTATTAGCCAGGGAAAGGGTCGTTGCTATTGATAAAGCGTAGCCCCTGTTGAGCAAACTCGGCAAACTTTTGCTTAGTTAGTGTGGCAAAATCAACGGCTGGGTGTTGTACAGGCGACATACAATCTTCGAGTACATAGAACTTTTGCAGACTGGTAGGCGTTGTCCCAAATTCGTTGACAATATCTTGTAATGTTTCTAGAACGCAATGGCTGGATGCTTCGCCTGCAATAAAAACCTTATCTGCTTGCCGTAAGCTTGCCAAAAACGCCTCGTTTTTCCCTCCGTCTGGGTGCTCTGGCACGAGAATTTCTGGCCGGATGGCTGAATAATGCTCTGTTTGCGGCACAGTGCCTTTTTGAACCCATGTCGGTTGCGACTGGCGTGCCAGTGAATGCCACATCACGGCTGACCATAGCTCTGGGTCAAGCATGTTGCCAAGCCCCCCGAGCAAAACGTGGTAGGGCCAAATCATCAGTTGTTTTTTGGCTTGGTTTTCCAGCTGTGCCACGTATGTTGTGGAATGTTCTGGGTTGGCTAATGGGTGCCAGGTGCCAGCGGAAACGGCCGTTTGATCAATCGTCGTAAGTGGTTCTGGGTTCCGCCCTGTTTCATCGGCCCACCAGCCAGGATGGAAGATTTGAAAAGGAAGGTGAGAATCCAGCGTACAGCTGATATGGCTAATTTTGGCCGCGTGACGATAGATAAACGCAATAAGCCGCTGAATATCACCTTCGGCACCGGGAATATAAAGGCTACCGTGCGGATGGCAAAAATCAACCTGCATGTCAATAATCACCAGCAAATTTTTGCTATCTTCACTGGCAACCGGGTTTAAGTTTGCCTGGGAAGCATCAGCGGCAATATCGTTCATGTTTGGATAAAACAGCGTACCAATTCGGTTGGGATTATAAAAGGAAGGCGAATCTTTCATATCTTCTATTCTAACAGGAAAACCCGCGATCCGGTTGTTTATGGATCGCGGGTTTTTTGGGAGCCTATTCAACTTTATTTAACTGAGCAACTTGGTTAGATCGGTTCGGTCACTTGTTGCTTATGGTTGTTAGGTAGTTTGTACGCTTCGCGGGTTGGGGTGAGGGGGCGTTTCAACCATAACGGCCGTCTATTGCCATCAGGACTTACCTTCCACGCCGGCCGCGTCATCGCCACCCACTCCTGGTAAACAGCCATAGACTTGTTCGTATCTACCCAGACATCCCCGTACTTCTCTCCCGGAGCTGCTTTCCGCACATTCACCGCCTTTTGCAGCCAGCAGTGCGAGCCGCTAATTGGGTCGGGATGCACTGCATGGGTCAGATTTTGGTGCACCCCTACTTCTTTCCACCACACGCGGCTGGTGTCCGGGTCAAATGTTTGCCAAGCCCGCGCCTGGCTTAGAATGTTGAGCTTGTGACCACCCTGCCCATCATCTTCCAAGGAGGCCACATTGGTCATGCCGGGGTTGCCCCCCATATCCTCTTGCAGCCGCCACCGCCCCAGGTGATGGCTC
>JAGQGA010000713.1 GCA_020432595.1 Anaerolineales bacterium
GCCGTTTTTCTCCAAGCCAAACGTGATGAATTACTCAATCTCATCAACCGCGCCGAACAACTGTCTGTAGTGGTGGATAGTTTGACCGACTTGGTGGTGTGCCACGCCGACCTCCATGCTGGAAATCTGCTGCTTGACGACAGCGGCAAGCTGTTTGTGGTGGATTGGGACACGCTGCTGCTGGCACCCAAGGAGCGGGATTTGCTCTTTGTGGGGGGCGGGCTGCTGGGCAATTGGTGCAGCGCGGCTGAGGAGGTGGCGTTGTTTTATGCGGGGTATGGGGAAACGGCCGTTAACCGTGCCGCCCTCGCCTATTTCCGCTATGATCGGCTCCTTGAAGACATCGCCCTCTACGGCGAAGAACTGCTGCTCACCAACGCCGACAGTGCCGACCGAGCGCAGGCATTGTATTATCTACAGGCCAACTTCCGACCAAACGGCACCATTGCCCTGGCGCAGCAGGCAGAAGGTGGGGAGTAGGGAGTGGGGTGTTTTTACGCTCTACTCCCTACTCCCTACACTCCACACCCTACACGTTTCGATAAACAATCAGGTAAACAACTCATGTCCCTAAACCCAATCTTACTCGAAGTTTTATGGAACCGGCTGCTTTCGGTAGCCAATGAACAGCAGGTGGCACTGATGCGAACCGCCTTCAGCACCATCGTCCGCGAGTCACAGGATTTGGCCTGCGGCATTTTTGACACGCGGGGCAACATGATTGCCCAATCGCTGACCGGCACCCCCGGCCACATCAACCCGATGGCAACCGGGGCGATTCACTTTCTCAAGACGTATCCGCCGGAGACGCTGGAGCCGGGCGACGTGCTGGTGACAAATGACCCGTGGATGACGGCCGGTCAGGTCAATGACCTGACCGTGCTGACCCCCGTTTTCCGCGACGGGGCGATTGTGGGCTACTTCGCCAACTGCTGCCACGCCCCCGACATCGGCGGGCGGATTTTGTCGGCGGAAGCACGGGAGGTGTTTGAGGAGGGGCTGCTGGTGCCGATTACCAAGCTCTTTTCACGCGGCGAGCCAAATGAGGAGCTGTTCAAAATTATCCGTGCCAACGTCCGCACACCCGATGAGACGGTGGGCGACCTGTACGCGCAGACGGCGTGTAATGCGGTGGGGGCGCGGAGCTTGCTGCAAATGATGGCCGAGTTTGACCTGGACTCGATTGACCCGCTGGCGGATGAGATTATCGGCCGTTCGGAGCGGGCGATGCGGGAGGCGATTGGGCGGCTGCCAAACGGCCGTTTTACCCACAAACTGTGGAGCGATGGCTTTGAGGAGCCGATTAAGATACAAACGGCCGTTACCATCGCCGACCACGACATTTACATAGACTTTGCCGGTTCCTCTCCCCAATCTACACGCGGCATCAACGTCGTCTTTAACTACACCCACGGCTACGCCTCCTTCGCCATGAAAGCCGCCATTAGCCCTGAAGTGCCGCACAACGAGGGCGCGTTTCGCCCCGTTCACGTTTCCGCTCCCGAAGGCACCATTTTGAACTGCAAACGGCCGGCAGCCGTCGCTTCCCGCCATCTGCTCGGCCACTTCTTGCCCAGCGCCATCTTTGGTGCCTTGTCCCAAACCATTCCCGACCGGGTGCTGGCGGGCAGTGCCGACCCCATTTGGATGAGCATTTGGCGAGCCAACTGGCCGAAAACGGGCAAACCCAGCAACGTAACGCTGTTCCAGGTGGGCGGCACCGGGGCGCGGCCGACCAAGGACGGTTTGAGCGCCACCGGTTTCCCCAGCGGCGTGGCCGGGGTTCCCGCCGAAGTGGTGGAAACATTGGCTCCGCTCATTCAACACCAGCGCACCCTCCGCACCGATTCGGCGGGGGCGGGGGAGTTTCGCGGCGGGCTGGGGCAGGCCACCGACATCAGCTATCGCGGCAACGAGTCGTGGAGCGTGTCGGGGATGATTGACCGCACCCGTTTTCCGGCGCACGGGTTGCAGGGGGGCGAGTCGGGGGCGAACGGTGAATTTAAGATGGACGGAGTGGATATGCCGCCGAAAACGGTGATGTGGCTGGAGCCGGGGGTGAAGATGAGCCTCAATCCGCCCGGTGGCGGTGGCTATGGCGACCCGCACCAGCGCGACCCGCAAAAGGTGCTGGCTGACGTGGTTAATGGATATGTCTCCATTGAGGCGGCGCGAGAGGTGTACGGGGTGGCTGTGCGCTACATCGGCTTGCCCAACAGCCTGGTGCGGCTGCCGGAGCATTATGTGCTGGATGTGGAGGAGACGGGGAGATTGAGAGGTTAAAAGATTGGGACGCAGATTTGCCTGATACACCTGATTATCAGGCGAATCAGGTAAATCTGCGTCCTATTCTTCTGGAGGATGATGATGGATGACAAACGGCCGTTTACACTAACCCCCGCCGCCAAAGAAAAACTGACCAAAGTTTCAACGGCGACGTTGACTTCGCAGTTGATTGGGCACGGGTTTAGCAATACGTTTCTGACTGGGGTGCGGCCACTGCGGCCGGATTTGCGTATGGTAGGGTATGCGGTGACGCTGCGCTTTGTGCCGGGGCGGGAGGATATGGTAGCGAAAACGGCCGTTCTTTCGCAAAACCCCCAGCGGCTTGCCATTGAAGCCGTTGGCCCCGAAGATGTGCTGGTGGCCGAAGCGCGGGGCGAACTGCGGAGCGCGGTCATTGGCGATATTTTAGCCTGGCGGATGAAGGTGTTGGGGGCGGCCGGCTTTGTCACCGATGGTGCCCTGCGCGACACTCCTGGCTGCGCCGAAATTGACATGCCTATTTATCTACAAGCCCCTCAAGCCACCCGTTCCAACGTCTGGCACCATCCCGCCGACATGAATGTGCCCATTGGCTGTGCC
>JAGQGA010000714.1 GCA_020432595.1 Anaerolineales bacterium
CAGGCAGGGTGATGCCGCTTTGGAAGGTGTAGCTTTCGTGGTAGGCCACAAATTTGAGCCAGGTGCGGTGCGTGCCGCTAACAACCGTTCCACAGTTGGATTTGTTGTAAAAAACGACTAGCGGGTTACGTTCGTAAACACCACCCACATACCAATGGCGGGGTGCCCATTTGGAGCCAGTGGTGCCGGGGGTGTCAAAGAGGGTGTAATATTGGCCGTTGCCGGGGCTGGTGTCGGTACCACGCATGATGTAGTTGTCATCGGCCATCAGTTCTTCCCATTCGGCGCTCCATTCGTTGCCCTTGGTGTGGTAAAAGTGGGCTTCGTTACCTTGGGTTTGGTGGCGGGCTTGGGAGCCACCGCTGTGCTGGACTTCATATAAACGGCCGTTGCTCAAAAAAAACGGCAAAATGTCCATCGTCTCCACCCGCTCAGCCTGCCGAATCAGCGGCAAATAAATTGTTCGCCCTACCCCGCCCTGCTGTGTTGGGGCTGTCGTAACGCCATCTTCCCCCACAAGCACCGGCGGCACCGCTGCCTCTGTTTCCAGCCCCCACACTTTCCAGGCCACGGCAAAGCACGCCAAAGCCAAAATAAAACTGCTCAGTATCAAATTTTTCTTCATCATGGTGTTATCTTTATAGACAGACGTGATATTTCCTCAGCAAAGTCTGTAGGCATTATAATGACGAGTGAGAGCAGGCTAGGAAAATTTAGAGTGAAATTTCTACATAACAAAAGATGCCGTCGGAAACGGGTGTTTCCGGCGGCATCTTTATCAGTTTAACAATCGGATAAGCAGCTACGACACAGCCACCTGGCTTAGCAAGCTATCGCGTACACAGCCAATCAGCGTGTCCAACGCCACTGGCTTGGTCAGGTAGGCTGTGGCCCCCATTGCCAGCCCAGCTTCAACCGCCTCGGCTTGTGTCTTGGCACTGACCATAATAATGGGTAAGTCCGCCATTTCTGGGCGACGACGCAGCCGCTTGCACACCTCATACCCATCCAGGCGAGGCATCATCACATCCAGCAGCACCACATCGGGGCGGGCAGATTCAATCTTGGCAAGGGCATCCTCACCATCTATCGCTTCACGCACTGCAAACCCACCATATTCCAGCGTAAACCGGAAAAGTTTCCGAGTGTCTGCTTCATCATCTACAATTAAGATACAAGGCTTCATGGAATTTACACCACTCCTTAAAGAAACCACCTGTTACTTGCCAGATAGTTTGCCAAAAACGGTCATGTGTTTGTGGCTTAGCGACAATGAGGGGAACTACAATTGATGATTGAAACCACATCTCTCTTATTTGTCTCAAAACTAGCGAGACAAACTTACGACAAATATTACAACGGTGATTTAGGCTATTGCCTAGCAGGCTAATCATGGTTAAGATAAGCGACATATGAGTTCAGAGAGATTTCGTCAGCGCATTCGCCAACGGCCGTTATTGACCCTCCCCCAAATCATTGTGCTGTTGATACTGCTGGCCGCCCTGTTCATTGCCCTTGACCTCAACCAGCGCGAACAGGCGGGGCAGCTTATTGGGGTTGGCGAAGAAGCACTTCAAGGCGAGATCAACGCCGAAATGACCCGCCAAGTGGAGCTAAAAGCAACGCTTGACTATGTTTCCAGCGACGATTATGTTGCGGCCTATGCCCGCGACGAGGGAGGCCAGGTTCAGCCAGGCGAAAAACGGATTGTGCCCCTGTTGGTTGAGGCCACACCGGAACCACCACCACCGCCACCAGCCACACCCGACCCAGCTTTAGATGCTCGCCCGTGGCAAGCGTGGTGGCATTTACTAACAGATGCAGAACGGCCGTTTCCCTAATCTCCCTATGCCTTTCCCCAGCCGCCTAATTTGCGGATCAACTTTACATATGTTAACATATGCGCCGTCATAAAGTTTACATATTATTCTTTAAAGGTAGGAACACATGGGCCGCCGTACAATTGCAATTCTTTTTTTTATTATCGGCATCCTGCTACTCATTATCGTAAGCGTACTTTTTTTTAACAGTCAAGACAGTTCTAATCAAACCCCTACCACGACTGAAACGACGCTTGATTCAACAGAAACCCCACTGCTGGAAGACCCGCAAGGTTTCATTGACCAAATTTCCAACCAACCCGAAGAGCTTGTTGAAGTCGTTGTCTCCTTCCAAACAGTGCCGCGTGGGTGGCAAATGACCGAAGCCGAGCTACGCACCGACCTCCGCCGGGCCAGCGACGTGCAAAGTAATGTCGTCACCAAGGTTGAGGATGTGGTAGGTCTGTACGCCCGCACCGACATTTTTCAGGGGCAAACCTTGACCCGTGATATGTTTGTCGGGGATCCAACGCTTGTCAGCAGCAGTGAGTTTGGCCCCTCGTCCATTATCCCCGCTGGGTTTGTGGCGCAGGCTGTGCCCATGGATCGCCTTTCCAGCGTGGCTTATGGGCTGGCTCCAGGCGACTATGTAGACATCATGCTCTCCTTTGTGCTGCTGGAGATTGACGAAGAGTTTCAGGCATTGTTAGATAACAGTGCCACCTTTTATCTGCGAAACGAAGAAGGGGCGATTAGTGCCTATGTGATCAGCCCGTTTGGCCGGGTGGAAACGCTGCCCACAAATGAACGAACGCTGATCTCGCCCACGGAAGGAAAACGGCCGTTACCCGTTTCCATCATTCTGCAAAATGCCCGCGTCATCCAAGTGGGTGCCTATGTGCCACCCCCACCCGTGCAGGCCGCCACGCCAACGGCCGTTCCCGTTGAAACCGAAGGGGATGCCCCCCCCACCCCCCCCCCCCCACCACCCCCCCCTCCCCCCCCCCCCCTTCCCCCCCTGTTTTCTCTTTCCCTCACGCCCC
>JAGQGA010000715.1 GCA_020432595.1 Anaerolineales bacterium
TTGTTACCATACCGCAACTTGGGGACGGCCAATGACTCAATACGACCATACTGGCCAAGATGCGGTGAAAGTAGCCAGAACGTCTCGGTGGAGATGTTAAGGTGGCAACATCGGCCTCCACTTCTTGCACCAGGGCGGCTTCGAGGGTTGTCTGAACAGCCAAGACGACCTGTTGTCGCATATGAGTTTCTAGCTGTTCATCTAATTCGGATTGAAAGCTAGCCTTTTTGATACGCAATATTTGTTGTTCACGTTCTGCTATTGTCATGAGGAAATCCTCTCAATCGTATTTTCCTCATTTGTATGATCAACGCCCACTTTTGTTAAGGTGGCGAAAAACGAATGACACTAACAAGGATAGAGGTCGTTGTAGTAGGCAAAATGGGGGTAGCCGTGGCTGTCCACCACCACCAACTTTTCCGCCTGCTACTGCTTTACCGCTGGCTGGGGCTGGTGCCGCCGCTGATCGCCCTGCTCGTTGACCCATTTGGCTGGCTGCCGCTGGGGGTGCTGTTAACGGCCGTTCTCCTCACCACCCTCATCACCCTCTTCTCCACCCAGCTAAACCAACAATGGCACAAACGCCCCTGGCTGCTCCTGTTCGACCTGCTGCTCATCGCCATCTTTCTTGCCAGCAGCGGCGGCTGGCAATCCCCCTACACCCTCTACGCCTTTAGCCCCCTCATCGCCGCCGGACTGTTTTTCCAACTGCGCGGGGCACTGCTGGCAACCACCGCCTGGCTGCCCCTCTATTTGGCAGCGGTCATCCTTGCCCCGTCTGTCAACTGGCTCACAACCACCATCAACCTCATCGGCTTCTACTTGCTTAGCGGCTCCTTTGGCTACGCCGCCCTGCTGCTCACCCGGTTACGCCACAGCGACGATGCCCTGGCCGGCAGCCACCGCGATTTGGAACTTATCCACGACCTGACGGCCTCGCTCCATACCGCCGCCAATGTAGACGAGGTGCAAGCCCAGCTTTTAACAGCACTCACAACCCAATTTGGCTGCGAACAGGCACTGCTGGGGCTGGTTGACCCCGAAACTGAAAGCATCAACAGTTGGTTGGGTCAGCAGCAAGCGGGCGACGACTATTTGCCCCATGTCGCCCACCTGTCCCTGGATGAGCCAACCGTGATGGCGGCGCTGCAAAGCGAGCAGCCGCAGCGGCTCACAGATCCGCTGCCGCTGCCGTGGCGCATGGACAATGGGCTGCTGCTGCCGCTGCTGTGGGGGCGGCAGCCGGTGGGAATTGTGCTGCTAACGCTGCCGAATGAGGCCGACTCACCCACCCGGCTGCATTTGCTGATGGCGCTGGCGCGACAAACGGCCGTTGTGCTGGGGATGATGCAAACACGGTTGAGAAGGGCAAAGGAAACGGCCGTTCAGACCGAACGCGCCCGTATCGCCCTCGACATCCACGATACTGTCTCCCAATCCCTCTTTGGCATCGTCTTCACTCTCGACGGCTCGCTCAAGCTGCTGGACAAAAACCCCCAAGCTATCCGCCCTGAGCTGGAATGGGCGCTGCAAATGGCCGAAGAAGTGCGGCAAAATATACGCCAATTCATTCACGATCTGTGGCAGGAAGAAATTAGCGCCCAGGCGTTTGAAGCCGACCTGCGCCGCTACGCCGCCGACATTTTGCAGGCCAACAACCTCCTCGTGCAGTTCGACATTCGCGGCGATTTCACCGCCCTATCCCCCCGCGCCCAGCGCAGCCTCTACCGCATTTGCCAGGAAAGCCTGACCAACATCGTCCACCACGCCGCCGCCAGCGAAGCCCGCATCTGTGTAGATGTGGAAAGCGGGGTGGCACGGCTGTCGGTGCGCGACAACGGCCAGGGTTTCGAGCCGGACATCGCCCTGGCGCGTGACTACGGCGACGAACATTTTGGGCTGCGCGGCATGATCGAACGCAGCCGCTCCCTCGGCGGAAGCTGCGACATCTTTAGTCAACCAGAAGCAGGCACCTCCATTGTCATTGAAATTCCAGCGGGGGGATCAGCGTGATTCGCATTCTGATTGTTGATGACCATGCGGTGGTGCGGCGCGGGTTGGCGCTGGTGCTGCGGCAGGAACCGGATTTTGAGGTGGTGGGGGAAGCCGAGGATGGACAAACGGCCGTTTCCCTCACCCAAACCCTGCACCCCCACGTTGTCGTCATGGATTGGAAAATGCCTCACTTGAGCGGAATTGAAGCGGCCAAGGCGATTAAGCAGGGCAACAAGAAAATACAGACGCTATTGTTATCGGGGGCGGCGGTGGAAACGGCCGTTCTTGATGCCCTGGAAAGCGGCGTAGACGGCTTTGTCCACAAAGACATCACCCCTGCCGGGCTGGCCCACGCCATCCGCACCGTCGCCAGCGGCCGGCGCTACCTGGGGCCAGAAGTCACGCAGGCACTCATCGCCCGCAGCCGCCAGCCCTCCACCCTTTCCCCAGAAGTTGTTGCCCTTTCCGCCCGCGAACAGGAAATTTTGTCGCTGATGGCAACCCCGGCCACCTACCGCGATATGGCCGCCCAGCTTAGCCTCAGCGAAGCTACCATCCACACCTATGTCAAACGCATTCTCAGCAAGCTCGACCAACCCAACCGCACGCAAGCGGTCATTGCCGCGCTGCGCTTGAATTTGATTGCGTTGAAATAAACGGCCGTTTCCCCTTATGGTTTACCCCATGCAACGCACTCAACCAACAATTGCCCAACGGCCGTTCCCATGCTACAGTCCCATCATAAAAAAGATTTCATAAACGGCAGTGCACCACCACGAATGAGAATCAAAGATCTCGCCGATTCCACAAATTCATCCGTGTTCGTCCGTGTTCGTCCGTGTCCCATTTTTTAAAAGGAAAAAGCA
>JAGQGA010000716.1 GCA_020432595.1 Anaerolineales bacterium
AGCGATTTCAAATTTACGCGCCGGGGGGTGGCTTTATTTTTAATACGGGTCATTTTGTGCAGCCGGATATTCCACCGCAGCGGTTGATTCATGCGTATACGGTGGTGAATGCGTTGGCGAGGCAGTATGGAACGGCCGTTTCCACCTCCTAATCTTTTGCTGCAACCGCCAGAAACGGCCGTTTGGATTGGCACCCCCCATCCCTTTGATTTGCACGAAGTTTATCTGAATTTTCGCGCCCCACGCTGGCAGTGGAATGGTGTTGGGCGAGTGAAGTTATGGATAACGGCCGACTCCCGTTACAAACTGTGGGTGAATGGAAAATTTGTGCAGCGCGGCCCGGCCCGCAGCTACCCCTGGGCGCAAAAGGTGGACGAAGCCGATATTACCGACCTGTTAAACGTGGGTGATAACCAACTGGCGGTGCAGGTGTATCAGCCAGGCTATTCCCACTTTAGCGGGGTGCATCGTGGGGCGGCGGGGCTGTTAGCTTGGGTTGAGTGCGATAAGGAAGTGGTGTTGGTGACAAACGGCCGTTGGCGCGTCCAGCGTGATCGCTCTTTTGCCGATGACGTTCCCCGGGTTTCGATTTATGGCAGTGGCGTGGAAAAGCGGGATTGGCGGCAGGTGGAGGATTGGCAAACGGCCGTTTATGATGACGCCCATTGGTCGGCGGCGCGGGTGGTGGATGCCGCGAATGGGGCGATTTGGTCTGGGTTGCAGCGGCGCGAGATGCCGATGATGACGGAGCGCACGGTGTCGCTGCGGCCGATTGAATACCGGTGCGGCGATTTTGTGGGTGACGGGCATGAGGGGGTGAAGGCGGGGTGGGAAACGGCCGTTGTTCACCCACTTACCGAGCATCATGGTAGTTGGCTTGGTCTTACACCTAATCATACTGCCCATTACTGGCTCTTTGATTTAGGCCGCGCCTACACCTGCCAGGGGATAGTGGAAATTGAAGGGGCAAGCGGCGACGAACGGCTGGCAGTTAGCTATGCTGACAAAATGGTAGAGGGGGCGCTGGTCATTTCTGATCCAGCTACTTATTGCCGGGTGCGACTAACAGATTTTTTTGAATTGCGACCAGGAACACAGATAGTGGAATCCTTTGCGCTACGAGGGGGGCGTTACGTACTGTTCCAATTAGTTGGGACAAGCAGTGAAATAAGACTGCGCTTCCAAATGCGCTTGGCTGAGACCTCAAAGGTTTTTGAAACCTTTGAGGTCTTGGAGACGGGTGACGCACTGTTAGACAAAGTTGCTGTGCTGTGTGACAACACAATGCGGGCTTGTTTGCAGGATAGTTTTGTGGATTGTGTTTGGCGGGAAAGCTCGCAGTGGGTGGGGGATGCGCTGGTGCAGGGGCTGACGCTGATGGCGATGGGTGGCGACATGCGCCCCGTGCGGACGGTGCTGTTGGATGCGGCGCAGGGCATTTACCCTGATGGGTTGCTGCCCAGCGTGGCTCCGGCCGAGGTTCATGCTTATACCATTCCGCGCTATAGCTGTATGTGGGTGGAATTGTTGGCGCATTATTGGCGAGAAACGGCCGATTCCGCCTTCCTGACCCACCTTTGGCCGACACTCAAACGGGTGTTGGCCGCAGTACAGGCGCATCATCATGAAACGGGGCTGCTCATTCATTCGCCAGGCCGTCGCTTTTATATTGATTGGTCGGCGACGGCGCAAAGTGACCCGCACTTGGTTTATAATTTGCATGTGGTGTTGGTCTTGCAACTGGCGGCAGAATTGGCCGAGCGGTTTGAGCCGGGGATGGCGGCCGTTTGGCAGGGGCGGGCGAGCAGGTTGCGGGAGCGTTGTCGGCAGGGGTTTGGGGAAAACGGCCGTTATTACGACGACCTTGCCCACACCACCTGTTCTCAACTGGGCGCGGCGATGGCCTTGTTAACACAAACGCCACGGCTTGAGGAAACGGCTATTTTGCTGGATGAGATGACAGCATGTTCGCTAGAGCAACGGGAAGGCATGGTGTTGGCGAGTCCGTTTATGCACCACTATATTTTTGCGGCGTTGGGGGAAAACGGCCGTTTCCAAGCTGTCATAGACATCATCAAACTGCGCTGGGGGCAATGGGTGGCGCAAGGGCAGCCTACCACCTGGGAAAATTGGAACGTAGATTTCCCCGATGGCTCCCAATGCCATGCGTTTTCGGCTCATCCCCGTTATCATCTGGCAAAAATATTCAAGTAACTATCAGTCAAATAGGACGCAGATTTTCCTGATGATCCCGATCAGGAAAATCGGATAAGTCTGCGTCTTGTTTCTAGGACGGAAAGATGAAACGAATCGGTTTTTTGCTCAAAGTGAAACAAGAGATGCTGGAAGAATACAAAAAGCATCATGAGGCCGTGTGGCCGGAGATGTTAGAGGCTCTTAGCAAGCACGGCTGGCACAACTACTCCCTCTTTATGCGCGAGGATGGCACGTTGTTTGGCTATTTTGAAACGCCCGACAGCTTTCAGGCAGCCTTGGATGGCATGGCTAGCGAGGAAATCAACGCCAAATGGCAAGATTTTATGGCTCCTTACTTTGAATCGCCCGATGGCGCACACGCGGATAAGATGATGGTGGCGTTGGAAGAGGTTTTTCATTTGGATTAGGGTGTAGTGCGTGGTGTGTAAAAAGCTACGCACCACGCACCATATTCTTTAGGAAGTGAAGATGAGTAAGATTGAACAAGCCTACGACTTGGCAAAAGAGCGGTATGCCGCATTGGGCGTGGATGTAGAGGCGGCAATGGCGAAGTTAGTGGGGATTCCGATTAGCCTGCACTGCTGGCAGGGGGATGATGTGATTGGGTTTGAAGACCCAGACCGGGGGTTGAGTGGGG
>JAGQGA010000717.1 GCA_020432595.1 Anaerolineales bacterium
TAAATTTCAAACTCTTCATCGGCCAGGAAATTATTATCGTCGTCACCTGCCCAGACCACAAAGTATTGGTTATTGGTAGGGTTGTAGGCAATGGCCGGGGTTTCGGCATCATAGCTTTTGGCCCCATTTGGCCCCATATCGCTAAGGCGGATGAGACCGCCAAGCAATGCACCACTGGCAGCACTGATGCGCTGCCCAAAAATCTCATCCTCGCCAATCCGCAGGTCGCCGCTGTTGTCGCTGCCAGCCCACACCACAAAAAATTCGTTGTTTTTGCTGTTGAAGGCGACATCGGGGGTAAAGGCGGCGGCATCGGGGTATCCGGCCGGCCCCATTCGCGTCAGGCGGCGGTCGTTGACCCCTATTTCAGCACCTGTTTCGGCATCAACCATCTGCCCAAAAATTTCAAACTCATCGTCCAAATAGCCTTCGCCAAACTCATCGCCGTACCACACGGTGAGATATTGCCCGCCGCCATAGGCGACGGCCGGCGAGAGGGCGGCATAGGCGATATCGCCATCCTGCCCCATATCGCTGAGCCGGAAATCGCCACCAATTTCGGACCCGTTGGCAGCATTGACACGCTGACCGTACACCTCTAATTCAGCGTCATTGAGACCCGCCGCCTGCGTATTGCCATACCAAACAACCAGATACTCATTGTTGCCAGCATCGTAAGCCACATCGGGAGCGAAAGCTTCAAAGTTAACATTGCCATCGGGCCCCATGTTGCTCAAGCGCATATCGTTGGTGCCAACCTCTAACCCGGTTGCACCATTAATACGCTGCCCAAACACCTCAACTTCGTCGTTAACCTGCGTTCCGTTTTTGTCATCAGCCACCCACACCACAAAAAATTCGTTATTTTGTGCGTTGTAGGCAATGCGCGGCAGAAAAGCATCGTATGACGAAGAGCCTTCGGTACCCATGTCGCTAATGGCAAAATCGTTAGCTCCCACTTCAGCCCCGGTCGTGCCGCTCACGCGCTGGGCAAAGATTTCGTTTTCACCAGCCACATGGGGTACGGTATTGTCATCACCACGCCACACAACCAGATATTCGCCGTTGGTACTGTTAAAGGCAACGTCTGGCTCAGCGGCACCATATTCCAGGTCGCCGTCTGGCCCCATGTCGCTAAGGCGAACATCGCCGCCAATTTCGCTACCATTGGCGGCTACGCGCTGACCGTAGATTTCCTCCTCACCATCCACAATGTCGTCCCCCATCCAAACGACGAGGTATTCATTGTTTTTGCTGTTAAAGGCGACGGCCGGGGCTTCGGCATCAAAGTTCACGTCAGCATCTGGCCCCATGTCGCTGAGCAGAATATCGTCGCCAATTTGCTGCCCATTGGCCGCCACGCGCTGGCCGGAAATTTCAAACTCGCCGTTGTTGCCATCGCCAGACCAAACGACAAAGTATTCGTTGCTGATGCTGTTGTAGACTACATCGGCTTGACCGGCATCATTGCTGCTGGCACCGTCGGGGCCAACATTGCTGATGCGAACCATACCGCCAATGGGAGCACCGGTAATGCCATCGAGCCGTCGCCCAAAAATTTCGGTCTCACCACTGCTTAGAACCTGCGTTTCGGTGTCGCCTTCCCAGACAACAAAGAATTCCTTGTTAGTGGTGTTGTAGGCAACGGCCGGAAATTCGGCATCAAACTCGTAGTCGGCTCCCATTTTGCTGATTTGGAAGTCGTTGCTGCCAATTTCGGGGTCAATGAGGACGGGATAGGCGGCGGTTTCAAGCCAACGGCCGTTTACGACAATCTCCGTAGAAACGGCCGTTACCCGCATCTCCGCCGGAAGCTGCTCCCCACGCGCATCCAGCACCGTCACGTCACCCAAGCTCACCACCCCAGAGATGTTCCGCCACGCCCAGCCCGCCGCCGTGGTTTCAAACTGCCCGCCGCTCTCCACCGCGCCGCGAATAACCAGATCGCTGCCCGCCAGCGGCAATCTTTGCGGCAACACAAACTGCTGCTCCACGCTGCCACTGCGTGCCACATATTGCTCGATAACGACACCCCGATCATAGGTGATGGTGTTGAGGGCTTTGGTTTGGGGGGTCGTGGCAGAAACGGCCGTTAATTCCCCACTTTCCGTCCCCACATAGGCCAACTGCCAGCGCCAAACGGGGCCGCCAGATCGAGGGGTAAAGGTCAAACCGTCGCCATCAAAGTCTGCTATATGGCGCGGGTGGGTCAACCGCAAGCCATCACCCAAGGGTTCAATCTGGTTAACGGCCGTTGCCGCCGCCTGTTCAGCCGTCAAAGTCGTCGGCCAGCTAACAGGTAGGGCGGGTCGGTTGAGTAAAAGAAGGGAAGAGAGAAGAAAAACGGCCGTTAGGAACAGCCAAAAAGGTTGTTTGCGCGACATCCAATCGCCAGCGATTACAGTAGGCATGAGCCAATCTCCTAATACAGAAAGTAACGTTACAGGTATAAATCCACTACATGTTGGCTCACCCAGCCCACACCCTAACAGCGCAACCTAACGATCAATATTTCGGTTTCAACCCACACTTTTTTTTCCGCCAAAACCAGATACACTTCACATTAGATATATACCTAACCTGGACAAGCCAGAACTAAAAACGTTACACAGAGGTTCACAGAGAAGACACAGAGAAGCACAGAGAAAAAAGACGTTGTTTGTCTCGCTTCCTCTGTGAAACTCTTTCTTATCTCGGTGTAACTCTGTGTCACTTGTTGTTTTGTGTACAAGGATTTCATCGTTAAGGTACTACGTCTTTTGCCGGACTACGCCGGTAAAAAAGGTGTAAACACAGATGGGAGGAACACGGATAGAAAGTAGAATCATCTGTGTTTTCCCATCCGTGTTTACAA
>JAGQGA010000718.1 GCA_020432595.1 Anaerolineales bacterium
CGGGCGGGCAGTTCACCCAGGTGTTTCGGGTGTCGCGGGTGATGGAAGCGGAGATGACAAACGGCCGTTTTACCCGCCCCACCAACTTCAATTTGCAAACATTCTGGCAAAGCTGGTCCGAACGAGTGGAACAGCAGCGGGAAAAAGTCAGCGTCACCTTGGCCGTGTCTCCGGCCGGCGTTCTCCCCCTCAGCCACCTGCTAGGCGATGCCATTCACCCCCTTGTTGCCGCCTCCCCCAGCGACGACTACGGGCGGCTGCACCTCACGCTTTCCTTTGCCTCGTTGGAGGAGGCTGGGCAACGGCTGATGGGGCTGGGAACGGCCGTTGACATCCTCCACCCACCCGCCCTGCGTCACCACCTCCACCACCTCGCCACCCAACTTGTACAGCAATACGCAAACACACCCTAGCCCTCTTGACAAATAGCGATTGGTAAAGGTTCACAAGCGCCAATCTCCACAATCCCCTTTCAAAACGGCCTTCCTTAATCAATTCCACAACATACTTGCCTCCCACCCCACTTTTTGGATAATCATAGTCAAGCACTGGTCAACAAACTGCCGGGCTAAAAAATCCTAAAAAAGAGTGAAGTATGACTGGAAAAAATAGCAAAACAATGTACAAACGAAAGCTGTGGTATGCCTGGGGTGTCCATCTCTTCACAGCAACGGGCGCGGTTTGGGGTTTACTAGCCATCATCGCCATTATGGAAGCGCGATGGCAAGCCGCCTTTATCTGGTTGGTCATTGCCGTCGTCGTGGATAGTGTGGACGGGGTTCTAGCCCGCTATTTTCAGGTTAAGGGGATGCTGCCCGGCTTTGACGGGGGGCTGCTAGACAACATTATTGATTACCAAACCTATGTTGTGGCACCGGCCCTCCTGCTTTACCGAGCCGATCTGCTGCCCGGTATTTTTGCCGTTATTGCCCCCAGCCTGGTTGTTCTGGCCTCCGCCTATCAATTCTCACAGGCAAACGCCAAAACAGAAGACCACTTTTTTACCGGCTTCCCCTCGTATTGGAACGTCGTCGTCTTTTATCTATTTATGCTAGAGCTTCATCCAGTTGCCAATTTATTAGCTATCTTGCTCTGCACCTATCTCATTTTCGTTCCCATTAAATACGTTTACCCATCACGCACCACCCGCTTCCAGCGCACCACCGTGTTATTGGGCGTTGTCTGGGGCGGCATGTTGCTGGTGGCCCTGGCGCAATATCCCATCATCCGCCAGGGGCTAATTTGGGGGTCACTTCTGTACGTAGCCTACTACGTGGGGCTAAGCGTCTACCTGACCAACGAAAACAAAGAATCACAGCAGTTTGGCTAATGGCTGGTCAAGTGCGTTGCACCGGTTGCGGTGCAGCGCACTTAATCTGAGACGCTATCTCTCTTCATCCCAAAAGGCGAAAAATTCGCCAATTGAGCGCCGAAAATAGTTGTGTCGAATGGCCCCGGCAAAAACGGGTGCCGATGACAGGGTGACCATGTTTGGCAAACGCCGCTCTTCAGGCAGCGGCACCGTGTCGGTGCTAACAATTTCCCGAATTTGCGGAATGGCTCCCAGTCGTTCCTTGGCTTTGCCTAAAAACAGCCCGTGGGTACAGACCAAGTAAATATCTTCCACGCCATTATCCAGCAGCAAACGGCATAATTCCACCACTGTGCCCCCGGTGGCAATTTCATCATCATGGATGATGGCTCGTCTAAAGCCGCGCACCTGCCGCCCCACCAGCCCACCAATGTGAACCTGGCTATCGGACAAACGGGTTTTGTAGGCAGCAGCAACAGGCAACCCCAACGATTCGGCAAAGCGGCCGGCCGACTTAGCACTACCCACATCTGGCGCAACCACCACCGTATCGGCCGGGTCAAACTGGTGCTGCTGAAAATAATCTACAAACAACCCCCGCGCTGTGAGGGGGTCGGCCGGCATGCTGAAAAAGCCGTGTGCCTGTGCCGAGTGCAGCCGCATGGTCATGACATGGGTGGCGCCAGCCGTTGCCAACATATCAGCCACCAGCCGCGCCGTAATCGAGATGCGCGGCGCATCTTTTTTGTCGGAACGGGCGTAGGAAAAGTACGGGATGACGGCGTGAACCTCGCGGGCGGCCGCCCCTTTAGCAATATCAAGCATCATCAGCAGTTCAACCAGATGGTCACTCACTGGTGGCACTAGCGATTGAACAATGTAGACTTTGCGGCTGCGGACGCTGGCACCAAGCTGCACATAGAGATTGTCGTTGCTAAAGCGGGCAAAGTGGGTCTCGGCTAAGGGAATGCCTAGTAAATCAGCGATACCCTGTGCCAACTCCGGGTTAGAACGGCCGCTAAATAAGCGCACATCCTCGGGGTCAAGCGGCTCAGTAAAAATGTCCATTTTCGTTTTCCTCCTCCTCAAAAAACAGGATGTAGATTTTCCTGATTCACCTGATCAGGAAAATCTGCGCCCTATTTTCATTCTTCGTGGTGGGCACTTTCCCACGTTGTCTCCCCTGTCAAGCTCCCTCTTGTTCAGCGGCAACCTGGTCAGCTACTTGCACCAGCACTTCGTATGGTTGGGCACCGGACACAAGGTATTTGCTGGCAAAAACGAGGGCGGGCACGCCGGAAAGGCCGTATTGGAAGGCTTGTTCGATGTCGGCAGTAACGGCCGTTTCCCACACCCCTTCCCCCGCCAAAGCCGCCAAAAACGGCTCCCGCGCCAGCCCCACCCGCTCCGCAATCCCAGTCAGCACCGCCACATCCTCAATGGATTCACCTTCCTGCCAATAAGCACGGAAAACAGCGTCGTGATAAGCATCACCTACCCCCATCTCCTCCGCATACTTTGCCC
>JAGQGA010000719.1 GCA_020432595.1 Anaerolineales bacterium
TCCGCGTACCCACCCCCAACGTCTCCGTCGTAGATTTGACGGTTAATCTGGCAGCCCCTGCCTCCTATGACCAAATCAAGGCCGCTATGAAAGCCGCCTCCGAAGGGGAACTAGCCGGGATTTTGGGCTACACCGAAGAAGCCGTTGTCTCCAACGACTTCCTGGGCGAAACCTGCACCTCCGTTTTTGATGCTGGGGCGGGCATTGCCCTCACCGACACCTTTGTCAAAGTTGTTGCTTGGTACGACAACGAATGGGGCTACTCCTGCAAATGCCTTGATTTGATGAAGCATATGGCGACTGTCTAAAGCGAGAGATTAGAGATTGGGAGATTGGAGATTGATTAACATCGGTAGTGCAGTAATCTCCAATCTCTAATCGCCAATCCCCACTTTTTATGGAACTCAAAGAGCTAGAAGCCCGAATGCACGCCTTTGTCGCCAGCAAAGGATGGTATGCGCCCGATTCGCCCAAGGCGCAAACGCCGCGCAATTTGGCGGCATCGCTGGCAATTGAGGCGGCGGAGGTGCTGGAGCATTTTCAGTGGCGGGAAGAGGCAGCCGATCGGGAGGATTTGGCGGGGGAATTGGCCGATGTGGCACTCTATTTGCTACAGCTTGCCAGTGTGACTGGAATTGATTTGGAGGGGGCGATTTTGGCAAAATTGGCGATAAACCAGACGCGGGAATGGCCTGATCCATGAGGATTTTGGCGGTCAGTGATTTGGTGGTGGATCATTTGTATGTGTCGGATGTCCACAAGAAATACCCAGAAGTGGGGTTGCTGATTGGGTGTGGGGATTTGCCGTTTTATTATTTGGAGTTTTTGATTTCGTCGTTTAATGTGCCGCTGGTGTATGTGCGGGGGAACCATGATGATCGGCTGCAGTATGCGGCGGATGGGCGGGTGCTGGATCATGTGCCGGGGGGCATTGACTTGCATGGCAAAGCGGTGGAATTTAAGGGGGTGCTGCTGGCGGGTTTGGAGGGTTCGATGCGGTATAGTGCCGAACGGCCGTTTATGTACACCGATGCCGAGATGAGGCGAGAAATGCTGCCCCTGTTTACCCGGCTGCTGTGGAACAAGATCAAATACGGCCGTTACCTTGACATTTTGGTCACCCATTCTCCTCCCTTTGGCATCCATGACCGCCCAGACCGACCCCATACGGGCTTCAGGGTCTTTCTCTCCTTTTTACGCGCCTTTAAGCCTCGCTATATGCTCCACGGTCACATTCACATTCACCGCCAGCGCGACCAACATATTACCCAGTTTGAAAACACAACAATTATCAATGTCTACCCCTATTATTTGTTTGATGACCCGTTTGGGTTGATGGAAAACGGCCGTTTTTAGAGCTAGACAAAACGGCCGTTTTCCACCCTCCGCAATCAGTCAGCCAACGCCAATTCCATCGCCGTTAGCAACGTGCCAATCAGCATCTCCACTTTCCACGCCGCTTGCGGCAGCGGGTTGGCTCCTGCGGCCGACAGGTGCGCCGCCTGTTCCAGCGTCGCCTGCGTCGCTGGTTTGCCCAGCAAAGCCGCCTCCACCTTCGACAACCGCATCGGAATTTGCGAGATGCCCCCTGCGCCAATCCCTGCCGCCGTTATCATCCCACCCGTTACCACCAAACGCACCGCACATTCCACAATCGGCCACTCCGCCTCAAAGCGGCTAATCGAACGGAAGTAGGCCGTTTTTTCTCCAGCCACAGGCGCAGGCAACATCACATGCGTCAAAATTTCATTCCGGTGCAGCAAATGGTCGCGGTCATGCTGCGAACCGTCACCATACAAGTCGGCAATGGGCATCTCGCGCTCTGTCGTCTTGACAAAGGCATCATAGGCCAGCAGCGTCGTCGCCAACGTGGAGGGATGGGGATGGGCGCAGCCGCCATGATCAAAAATCACGCCGTTGGGATGATGCCCATCGCGCCCACCGCAAACAGCATCCCCCTTCTTGGTGCAGGGCAGTTGCGGATGCCGGTAATACCAGCAGCGGGTGCGCTGGAGCAGGCTGCCGCCAAACGTGGCCGCCCAGCGAATTTGCGGCGTGGCTAACCCATTGGCCGCTTTTGCCAACGCCCCATAGCCATTGGCCGTGATGGGGTTTTGCCCCACCGCATCAATCGTTGCCATCGCTCCAATGGTGGTTGTGCCGTCGGCGTTTTGGGTGATGTCGGTGTAGGGCAACTTGTGGATGTCAATGATGGGGCCAGAGGAAACGCCCAGCCGATAGCGGTCGTGTAAATCGGTGCCACCGGCGCGGATTTCACCCACTACCCCCTTGATCTCTTCTGGTTTTGTAATCAGCGTTAGCATTATTTGACCTCCTTTAGGCCAGTGACAACATCATGCGGGGTGATGGGGGTAGACAACGGCCGCCAGCCCGTGGCGTGGAAAACAGCATTGCCCACCGAGGCTGCCACCCCAATGGTGGCTAATTCTGATAACCCAATCCCTTGCCCGCGTACTTCCTCAAACCCTTTTTCGTCATAATGAAGGTGGATGTTGGGGGTGTCGCCCAAACCGGGAAGGCGGTAATCGTTCAAATTGCTGCTGAGGGTATGGCCTGTTTGCTGGTCATACACTTTTTCCTCATAAAGCGCGTAGCCTAGCCCCTGAATGACACCACTGTACATTTGGCTGTTTGCCAGGTCGCGCACAAAGATTTTGCCGACAGCAATGCCGGACCAAACGTTAAGCGGTCTAATTTTGCCTAGGCGCGTATCCACTTCAACTTCGGTGACAATGGCTGAATGACCAATTCGCATCCCAATGCCTGGGGGGACGTTGATGCGGAGACCCAACAAACCGCGCTCGTTGC
>JAGQGA010000071.1 GCA_020432595.1 Anaerolineales bacterium
CCATTGTGAAAGTTGACGCAAAGGTCTATTTTGCTATACTTGCCCCGTTTTGGCAACCTTGCAGACACGCAAACAATTTCCCTGGCAGAAGCGTAGCCCATCCGAATTCGGATGGGCTTTGTTGATGTTGATTGGGTTAACGGCCGTTTTTCTCCGCTTCTACCAACTTGGCACCCTGCCCCCCGGTCTCTACCGCGACGAAGCGTTTAACGGCCTCGATGCCGTGCGCGTGCTGCACGGGGAACATCCCCTCTTTTTCCCCGCCAACAACGGGCGCGAACCCACCTATATCTACCTCGTGGCGGCGGCAATTGGGCTGCTGGGACAAACGGCCGTTGCTGTGCGTCTGCCCGCCGCCGTCATTGGCAGCCTCACCACCTGGGTCGTCTACAAACTGGCCGATAGCTGGTTTGGACGCGGCGTAGGGCTGCTGACGGCGTGGCTGTGGGCCACCACCTTTTGGCCGGTGCATTTGGGGCGAATTGGGCTGCGGGTAGGGCTGCTGGTGCCGCTGCTGGCAACCACCTTTTGGCTGGCGACGCTGGCTTACCGCCGCCAGCAGCGGTGGCTGTGGCTGGCAGCTGGGGCGGTTTATGGCCTCAGCTTCTATACCTATTTGGCGGCACGGTTTACCCCAGTTTTGCTGCTGGCTGCCCTGCTTTACCTGCTGTGGTACGGTGGCTGGCGGCGACTATGGCCGGGAATGTGGTGGTTTGTGGGCGCAACGGCCGTTATTCTCCTCCCGCTCCTGCTGCTGGCGTGGCAAAACCCGGTGCTGGTGCTGGGGCGCACTGGGCAAGTGTCGGTGCTAAACCCCACCATCAACGGCGGCGACCTGCTGGGGACGCTGTGGCACAAGGGATGGCAGGCATTGGGCATGTTTGTTTGGCGCGGCGACCCGATTGTGCGCCATAACGGGCTGCAACATTACCCTGGGGGAAACGGCCGTTCTGTCTTCGACTTCTTCATGGCCGTTCCCTTCCTGCTAGGCGTGGTGGTCTGCTTGCGCCGCTGGCAGCACCCCCCTTTTGCCCTCACCTTGCTCTGGACGCTTGTCATGCTGGGGTCAACCATCCTGGCCGAAGACACCCCCCACTTTCTCCGCGCCGTTGGCGTGCTGCCGGCGGCACTGATTTTGCCGGCGTTGGGGCTACAGACGATTTGGCGTGGGGTGTGGGGAGTAGGGAGTAGAGTGTTTACACCCCACACCCCACACCCCACACCCCACACCCTCAATAGGGCAATCGTTGCCATTCTGTTGGCTGGCAGTTTTGGTTTAACACTGCGTGACTACGTAAACTATGGGCGGCAGTCAACGGTAGCCTATTTATTTGAGGATGGGGCGCGGCGGCTGGCAGAGGAAGTGGTGGCGTTGCCGCCGCAAACGGCCGTTTATCTTGACCGGCAATTTTACAATGGCTGGCCCTCCATTCCCTTCCTGCTGGCCGACCGCCCGGTGAACTGGTTTGGGGTTGAAGATGTGCCGCAGCAGATGGGCGCGGAAACGGCCGTTTACGCCTGGCCCTATGGTTCACTCAATTACGTGGCTGGATTGGCACAGCCTCCAGCACAAGTGACAACCACGGTAGGGCCGCTGGTGCGCGGCGATTTGGAAGAAACGGCCTACCCGCTTTATTTTGGGTATACTGTAGCGGCAGTTGACCATTTGCCGCAGCCGATGGCGGTTTTTACCAATGGCGTGGCGTTAACGGCAGCAGTGGCAACGGTGCAGGATGGACAAGTAGTGGTGGATTTGACATGGCGGGCAGAAACGGCCGTTTCCCCCACCCTTGCCGCCTTCGTCCATGTAGCCGCGTCCGATGGGCTGATTGGGCAGGCTGATGCACTTCCCGGCGGCACGGCGTGGCGAGCCGATTGGTGGCAGCCGGGGCTGTTGGTGGTGGAAAGGCGGGTGATTGGGCTGGAACGGCCGTTTGACCCCAACCAACACCACATTTTCGTCGGTCTTTACGACAGCCAAACCGGTGAGCGGCTGCCGCTTGTTGGCACAGATACCGATAGCTGGGAGATAGATGTTTTTAGACAGGATTAACAAGATTTACAGGATCGTCTGCCATCCAGCAGCGCAATCCTGTAAATCCCGTCTAACAAATTTATATTCTTTGGTCTTAATCAGTCTATGGCTGGGGCTGCTGGTGGGGACGGCGGCGGCACAAACGGAGCCGCTGCCTACGCCCGATGCTGAGGGCGTGATCTATGTGCAGGTGCAGCCCAATGATGCCCTGTGGAGCATTGCGGCGCGGGCTGGATTGACGCTATCGGAACTGCTGGCGTTGAACAATTTGACCGAGGACGCGGTTGTGCAGCCAGGCGATTTGCTGATTGTGGGGCGTGTGACACCGGTGCCAACGGAAACGGCCGTTCCCAGCCCCACACCCACGCTGCCGCCACCAACGGCCGTTCCCACCGACTCCCCCAGCAGCACCGCCATTTGTTTGGGGGCGTTTGATGATGGCAACCAAAATGGACAGCAGGATGGCGACGAACCACTAAAGGCAGGTGTGGTTTTTACCGTTTTCAACGACAGTGCCGTGGTAGGCAACTACGTCACCGATGGCGTGTCTGAACCTTACTGTTTAGAAGGGTTAACGTCCGGCACCTATAGTGTGACCCGCTCAGTGGAAGCCAATGAAACGCTCACTACAGGCGGCAATTGGGAGCTGGTGTTGGCGCAAAACACGGTGTTGACCCAGCTTTTTGGCAGCTTTGAGGGGGAAGTGAGGGTAGCGGAAACGGCCGTTTCGCTTTCCCCCGCTACAACACCCACTTCCGTTCCCACCCCAACAGCCGAAAACGCTTCGCCATCTTCCGGCTTGTTGAGCAGCCCGATTGTGTGGGTTGGCTTAGTTGGCTTGATCCTGATAGGGAGTGTGTTACTCTTTTGGGTGCGTCGCACGGCGCAATAAATTTTTTGTTGGATGGAAAGGTATGAAGAAGAGAACGCTTTATTATTTGATGGTTCTAATCCCCATTTTGCTGCTTGGTGCAGCCGCACCCCTGGCCGCCGAGCCAGCCCAGCAGACCAATTTGCTGAGTAATCCCGGTTTTGAAGACCCCTACAACAGCGATGGGGCTGCCGGTAGCTGGGTGCGCTGGCACCGAGAAAGCAGTGCCGACCAGTTTGGCGATTGTGCCAATGGGTACCGCAAAAAACCGGGGTGGAACGCAGAACGCAATCTAACCCAATATATCCGCGAAGGCTCCGTCTCACAGCTTGTGGGCAATAACTGGGATACGTGGTCTGGCGGCGTATGGCAAACGGTTTCTGCAACGCCGGGCACAACCTACCGCTTTACCTTTTACGGCATTGGGCGCGGTACTAACTCCCGCGATGAACCATCGGACACCAGCCTGAACATGAACATGCGTGCCGGGATAGACCCCAACGGCAGCGGCTTGTGGAATGACGCTGATGTGGTGTGGGGTGGCAGCGGCTCACCGCATGAACAATGGCAATCCTTTTCGGTCGAAGCAACGGCCACCGGCGACAAAATAACCGTCTTCACCTCGGCTGATTGGGCAGTGCAGGGGGTAAACCAGTGTCGCAAGCTGCTGGAAACATGGTATGACAGTGCCTCGTTGGTAGAGGTTGGCCCACCACCCACCAACACCCCGCCTCCTCCTCCGCCAGCCACGGCCACCTCAGCCGTGCCGCCCACCAACACCCCTGCCCCCGAACCAACGGTTGCTAACACCCCCGAAGCGACGTTGGAACCAACGGCTACCGTTGAGCCTTCTCCCACGCCGGTCACAGGCGGGACGGTTTGTGTCAATGCCTTTTCCGATGAAAACGGCAATGGGCAACACGATGGGAACGAAGGGTTCATCGGTGGGGTGACGTTTACGGTGGGCAATGCCAGCACACTGGTGGGGCAAGCGGTATCGTCGGGTACCGACAAGCCAGTGTGTTTTGCTGGGGTTGAACCGGGTTCTTACCAGGTAAGCCAGATTTTGCCCAACCGGCTGGAGATGACGACGGCTGGGAACGCCACGATTACCGTGGAGGAAGGTGGTACGGTTGGGCTGGAGTTTGGCAGTCGGCTGCGGCTGGATAATGGGGAAACGGCCGTTGCTGACACCAGCAGCGCAACAGGCAGTGAGACTGGGGAAAGTGGCGGAGAAACGGCCGTTTCCCCTGGCGAAGCAGCCACCACCCCAGAAACCACCCCTGTAGAATCCGGTTCCTCCTTGCTTGCTAACAGCGGCCTCCTTATTATCGGCCTTGGCATCGTTTTGCTGGGCGGGCTGATCTTCTGGCTCCTGCGCCGCCAAACGAATTAGTTGGCAGTAATCGGTAATCGGTAATCGGTACTGGTCACTGATTACCGATTACTGATTACTGATTACCAAAAATCTCCAAGCAAATCCGTTTACGAATTAATTGGCTCCTCATCGCCGCACTGCTGCTGGCCTGTGTGGCGGCGTGGCCGCTACTGCGCGAGCCGGGGCTGCTGAATACACGCGGCGGCGGCGACAGCCCCTTCTTGCTGCAACGGCTGCAGCAACTTGAAACCGCCCTGCGCGGCGGCCACTTCCCCGTGCGCTGGATGCCCGATGCCAATTACGGCTACGGCTACCCCTTCTTCAACTTCTACGCTCCGCTTTCTATCTACATTGCCGCCGTCTTTCGCTTTCTCGGCTTCAGCTACATCCGCGCCATCCATCTGGCGCAGTTGGCTGGCTTTCTGGTAGCCGCCTGGGGAGTCTATCGGCTAGCCTGGGGCTGGTGGCGTGACGGCTGGATGGCACTGCTGGCTTCCGCTACCTACACATTCGCCCCTTTCCACCTCGTTAACATCTACGTGCGCGGTGACTCGCTTGCCGAATTTTGGGCAATGGCGTTTTATCCACTGGTGCTGCTGGCGGCGGAGGGTGTTGTAGGGTGTAGAGAGTGGAGCGTCGGGTGTAGGGTGCGGGTGGTGGTGTTGGCTTTGGCGTATGCCGGGCTTATTTTAAGCCACAACATTTCGGCCCTCATTTTTTCCCCCTTTCTCCTGCTCTACCTTCTCCTCCGCTGGCTCAATCTCCAATCTCCAATCTCCAATCTCTCCACGCCCCACGCCCCACGCCCCACACCCCACACCCTCCTTGCCCTCCTCCTCGCCTTCGCCCTCGCCGCCTGGTTTTTCCTCCCCGCCCTGTGGGAACAGTCGTTGGCGCAGTTGGAGCCGGTGACGGCGGGGTATTTTCATTACAATAACCATTTTCGCGGTCTGGATCTGGTGCAGACTAGTTGGTTGTTTGATTACACGGTGGGCGGTGGGCGGGCGTTTCGGATGGGGTTGGTGCAGGGATTAACGGCCGTTTCTGGCCTCCTCCTCCTGCTTTTGAACCGCCAAGAACGCAAAGAAGAAAAAAGTCCGCATTTGTCCGCGTTCGTTCGCGTCCCATTCTTCCCCATCGCCACCCTCCTCATCGCCACCTTTATGATCACCCCTTGGTCGCGCTGGCTGTGGGACCATTTGCCGCTGCTGCCCTTTACCCAATTCCCCTGGCGCTTTTTGTCGGTGCAGGCGTTGGGGGCGGCACTGGTGACGGCGGGGCTGGCGCGGCTACCGGGGCGGCAATATCTGGTGCCGCTGCTGCTGGGGTTGCTGCTGTGGAGCAGCTTGGGCAACCTGCCTACCGACCATCTGATTGTGACCGATGCCGACATCACGGCGGAAAAGCTGGCGCAGTACGAATGGTTTACGGGCAACATTGGCAGTACCGTCAGCTTTGAATATTTGCCGCCGTCGGTGGGACAACGGCCGTTTAGCAGCGATTGGCTGGTGACGGGGGAACGAAACCGGGCGATGGTGCTGGGGGGCAGAGGCGCAGGGGAGGTAGTAGAGCGACGGGCCACGCGGCAAGTGTGGCGGGTGGTGGTGGAGCAAGATGATGTGGTGCGCTTTCCCACGCTGTTTTGGCCGGGTTGGCGGGCGGCGGTGGATGGCGAACAGGTGGAGATTGTACCAACGGCCGGCTCTGGCCTCATCAGCGTGCCGGTTCCGGCGGGGCAGCACACGGTGGAATTGTGGCTGGGGCGAACGACGGTGCGGCTGGTGGCGGAACTGGTGTCATTAACGGCCGTTCTCCTCACGCTCTTCCTGCTGCTGTGGCGGGTGAATTTAACGGCCGCTGGCGGCGGTATCGCCATCGTTGTCGTTGGGCTGCTATTATTGGCTGGCCTGGCCCAATTGACGCAAGCCGAGCCGCTTTCGCCCGACAATCTCACCTGGGATTTTGCCCAGATGGGGTATTTGCACCACGACACAGACGGCGTGGCATTTGAAGACGGCAGCCGTTTGGTGAGCTATCGCTATAGGCAGGAAGAAGTGGCGGCAGGCGAAACGTGGGAGGTGGCGGTGTCGGTGGCGGCCGCACAGACGGGCGAATTGACCCTGACGCTGGCAACCCCGGCCATCACCTGGCCGGCCGTCACCGAACAAAGTGCGGTGCCGCCGCTGGCAGTGCAAACGGTGCGCGTGGCGGAGTCACCTGGTGACACAACGGCCGTTTTTTCCCTCCAAATTCCCGCCAACGCCCCCGCCAACTTGTATGTGCCTCGGCTGGAATGGGGCAACGGCCGCCCGCTGCTGCCATCGGGCAAAACGCGGGGGCCGCTCTTTTTGCGTCCGCTGCGGGTGACAAATGATGAAACGGGTTCTGCTGCGCTGGATGTGCGGGCGGACGAGGTGGTGCTGACGGATGAGGGGCTGGTGGTGAAGCTGGTGTGGGGGACGGAACGGCCGTTAAACCCCAACTACAACGTTGCCCTGCGGCTGCTAACCCCCACCGGGCTGGAGTCGGACGCGCTGGACACCCAGCCGGGGTATGGGCTGCTGCCCAGCAGCGGCTGGCAGCCGGGGGCGGCGGTTCATGATTGGCTGACGCTGCCGTTGCCTTACGGGCTGCGGGAGGAACGGCCGTTGGCGCTGCTGGCGCGGCTGTATGATGTGGCAACGGGTGAAGTGGTGCTGGTACGGCGACTGGGTGAGCTTACGGGCGAGGCCGACAACCTGCAATTTGTGTCGCAGCAGCCGCGTTGGTCGCTGCCGGAGGAATTGGGGGGCGAAACGGCCGTTTTTCGCCAAGACAACACCGACTTGATCCGAATGCACGGCTATACGGTAACGCAGGAGGGGGACAAACTGGTCGTAACACTGGCGTGGGAAGCACTGGCTCCGATGGCGCAAAATTACACCCGCTTTTTCCATATTGTGGCCGCAGATGGTGGGGTGATGGCGCAGGTGGATGGCTACCCGCTGAATCACAGCTACCCAACGAGCCAGTGGCAGGTGGGGGAGATTGTGGTGGATCAGGTGGTGCTGCTGCCAATGATGGATTATGCGCTGCAAACAGGGTTCTATTTGAATGATGGGGCGATGCTGCCGCGATTAACGGCCGTTTCCCCCGACGGTACTCCATTCCCTAACAACGCCGTATCGCTTAAGCGGGAATAAGGTGTCGCTCTGTCGTCGGTCATCCATCTACGATAGGTTTCGCAGATTGAACCAATTTGATGGAGGTCTATACCATTTTCACCCATAATAGTGATCTGCCCTCCCCAAAATCTTTTGTATAATTGCAGCCGATGCCTTTACGAAATACCCCGCAGCGCCCTCTCCTCGTAACTATTACCCTTTGGGGTGTTTTTCTTTTTGGAGTGTGGCATCTTGGGCAAGCAATCGCCATTGGGCGGCAGCTACGTCTTTTTTTACAATTTTCAGGCAACTTTGACCCGCGCTGGCGGCTGGCGGCGGCGATTGTTTGGGTGCTGTTTTCGGGTTGGGTGATGGTGTTGCTGTGGCGGAAACGGCCGTTTGTCCGTCCCCTGCTCCCCCTCCTCATTCTCAGCAACGCCCTCTACAACCTGCTGCTTTTGCTGCTTTTTGCTCAACAGCCAATTGCTGCTCGCCTCATCTGGCTGCTCATTCGCACTACGCTCACCATACTTTTTTCCGTGTGGGTGCTGCACAAAACGAGAACATACTTTACAGAAGGAGAGTAGAGATTGGAAATTAGAGAGTCGAGATTGGAAATTAACGTTAATCTCCAATCTCCAATCTTCAATCTCCAATTCACACATTCATGAACCGCAAAATCGAACAATTACGGAAAATGAAAGATCAATCGTTGCAGGGCGGCGGCGAAGCTCGCATGGCTCGGCAACGGGAAGCGGGCAAAATGACGGCCCGTGAACGGATTGACCTGCTGCTAGATAAGGGGTCGTTTCGTGAAATTGATGCGCTTGTGGTTCACCGCGAACGCAATTTTGGCATGAATCAGCAAACGTACCTGGGTGATAGTGTGATTACGGGGTGGGGGACGATAAACGGCCGTTTGGTCTACGTCTACAGCCAGGATTTCACCGTCTTTGGCGGCAGCCTCAGCCAAGTCCATGCCGAAAAAATTTGCAAAATCATGGACATGGCCATGCGAAACGGGGCTCCTGTCATCGGCATCAACGACTCCGGCGGTGCCCGCATTCAGGAAGGCGTTGTTAGCCTCGGCGGCTACGCCGACATCTTCCTCCGCAACACCCTTGCCTCCGGCGTTGTCCCCCAAATTAGTGCCATCATGGGGCCGTGTGCGGGTGGAGCCGTCTACTCACCCGCCCTCACCGACTTCATCTTCATGGTCAAAGAAACCAGCCACATGTTCATCACCGGCCCCGATGTGGTTAAAACCGTCACCGGCGAGGAAGTCACCTTTGAAGAACTGGGGGGCGCGATGACCCACAATGCCCTCAGCGGCGTGGCTCACATGGCGGCCGGCAGCGAAGCCGACTGCCTCTACCTCATCCGCGAAATGATGAGCTACCTCCCTTCCAACAACATGGAAGATGCCCCCTTCCAGCCCAGCAAAGACGACAACCTTCGCACCGAAACCGCCCTCGACGACCTCGTGCCAGACAACCCTAACAAACCCTATGACATCAAAGAAGCCATCCACCTCATCGTAGACAACGGCCAATTCTTTGAAATCCAAGAGCATTTTGCCGAAAACATCGTTGTTGGTTTTGCCCGGCTCGGCGGGCAAAGCGTCGGCATTGTTGCCAACCAGCCGATGGTGCTGGCAGGCGTACTCGACATCAACGCCAGCGAAAAAGCAGCTCGCTTTGTCCGCTTCTGCGACTGTTTCAACATCCCCCTCATCGTCTTTGAAGATGTGCCCGGCTTTCTGCCCGGCATAGACCAGGAACACGGCGGCATCATTCGCAAGGGAGCCAAGCTGCTCTATGCCTTTTGCGAAGCCACCGTACCCAAAATCACCGTTGTTACCCGCAAAGCATATGGCGGCGCCTACTGCGTTATGAACAGCAAGCATATTCGCTCCGACCTCAACCTGGCGTGGCCGACGGCCGAAATTGCGGTGATGGGGCCAGAAGGAGCCGTCAACATCATCTTCCGCCGCGAACTGGCCGATGCTGATGACCCCGAAGTCCGGCGTACCGAACTGGTGGATGATTATCGTGAAACCTTTGCCAATCCCTATGTTGCCGCCCGGCGCGGCTACATTGATGACGTGATCGAACCCAGCCAAACGCGCCCGCGCCTCATCAATGCTCTGAGCATGTTGCAAAACAAGCGCGACCAAAACCCGCCGAAAAAACATGGAAATATGCCGCTTTAGACAGTAATCAGTAAACAGTAATCAGTAATCAGTTTTGTAGCTCACTGATTGCCGATTACCGATTACCGATTACCGATTACCGATCATGAGAAACGACGGATTATTAACCAAACGATTTAACAAGGTATTGATCGCCAACCGGGGTGAGATTGCCATGCGGATTTTGCGGGCGTGCCATGAGCTTGGCATTAGCACCGTGGCCGTTTATTCTGATGCCGACCGCAACGCCCCACACGTGCGTTATGCCCAAGAGGCTTACCACATCGGCCCCTCTGCTGCCCGTGAAAGCTATTTGATGGGCGACAAGCTGATTGACGTTGCCAAACGGTCTGGGGCGGAAGCGATTCACCCTGGCTATGGCTTTTTGGCCGAACGGGCTGAATTTGCCCAACTGTGTGTGGACAATGACATTGTGTTTATTGGCCCTCCTGCCCACGCCATTCGGGTGATGGGCGACAAGCTGACGGCGCGGACAACCGTGCAGCAGGCGGGCGTGCCGGTGGTGCCAGGTACGGAACCGGGGCTGGACAACGAGGAACTGTTGGCAGCGGGAGCAAAAATTGGGGTGCCGCTGTTGGTGAAGGCATCGGCCGGCGGCGGCGGCAAGGGGATGCGCCCCGTTTATGATTTGGCAGAGCTGCCGGGGGCGATTGCCTCGGCGCGGCGCGAGGCAAAGGCAGCCTTTGGCGATGATACTGTGTACCTGGAAAAGATGATTACCGAGGGGCGGCATATTGAAATTCAACTGTTGTCAGATTCGCATGGGAATCATTTATATCTGGGTGAGCGAGAATGCTCATTGCAGCGACGGCATCAGAAGCTAATTGAAGAAGCTCCTTCGTTTGTGGTGGATGAGGATTTGCGCCGCCGCATGGGGGAAGTGGCGGTGGCCGCAGCGCAGGCTGTTGATTATGTCAACGCAGGAACCATTGAGTTTCTGCTGGATAAAGACAAGAACTTTTACTTTTTGGAGATGAATACCCGTTTGCAGGTAGAGCATCCCGTGACGGAGCTGGTGACGGGAATTGATATTGTGCAAGAGCAGTTGCGTATTGCGCGTGGTCGCCGCTTGATGATCACGCAAGACGACATCAAGATTAAGGGGTGGGCGATTGAGTGCCGGATTAATGCTGAGGATCCGTACAACAATTATTTGCCGTCAACGGGGACGATTTCGACTAGCCGCTTGCCCACGGGGCCGGGGGTGCGGGTGGATACGGGGGTGTTTCCGGGGTATGAGATTACGCCGTACTATGATTCGATGATTAGCAAGCTGATTTGTTTTGGCGGAACGCGGGCGGAGGCGGTGCTGCGGATGCGGCGGGCGTTGGAGGAGTATCGGATCATGGGGGTGAAGACGAATATTCCGTTTCACCAGCATATGATGGACAGCCACCGTTTTTTGACGGGGCAGTTTGATACGAAGTTTGTGGAGGAGCGGTTTAGCATGAGCGACCGGGAGGCGCCGCTGGAAATGGAGGCAGCGATTTTGGCAACGCTGATGGCGCACCGGCATGGGCAGCAGGCCAGCCAGATTGTGGCTCCGGGGGAACGGGATACGTCGAACTGGAAGTGGTATAGCCGGTGGGAGAAGTTGCGGCGGTAATCGGTTATTGGTTACTGAACATAAGCTATGAAATATATTGCGACGATTAACGGGAAAGAGTTTGAGATTGAGATGGGGCATGACCATGAGGTGATGGTGAATGGGCAGCGGTATGAGATTGATTTTCAGATGCTGCCGGATGGGGGAATGGTGTCGCTGCTGCTAAACAATCACTCGTGGGAGGGGGTGGTGGATGAGCGGGATGAGGGGTATGAGGTGCTGTTGAAGGGGGAGATTTATACGGTGCTGGTGCAGGATGAGCGGGCGCATCGGTTGGCGAAGGCGCGGGGAGGGGGAACGGCCGTTACTGGTGAAGCCAACATCGTTGCTCCCATGCCCGGTTTGATTGTTGCCATTCCCGTAAAAGCGGGTGACACGGTGCATAAGGGAGATCGGGTTGTCATTTTGGAATCTATGAAGATGGAAAATGAACTCCGTGCGCCCCGCGACGGCGTGATCTTGCGTGTCTCCGGCACGCCGGGAGCCAGCGTGGAGAAGGGGCAGGTGTTGGTGGTAATTGGGGATGAAGAAAGTAATCAGTAATCTGTTATCAGTTATCAGTGATAAGACTGATTACTGATTACCGATTACTGATTACCGATGACTAAATGGGCAGTTTAGAGTCGGAAGTGAAGTTTTTATTGGGGGGAAAAACGGCCGTTCGTGACCGTTTGCTGGCGTTGGGGGCTATGCTGAAAAAAGAGCGGGTGTTTGAGCGCAACGTGCGGTTTGATACGCCAGACGAGCAGCTTTTGCAGCGGTGGGAGTTGTTGCGCTTGCGGCAAGATACGGCCGTTCGGCTCACCTTCAAAGCCCCCACGGCTGCCGATGCTGAGAGCCAGGTCAAAGTAATGGAAGAGCTGGAGGTAAGCGTCAGCGATTTTGCCACCCTTGCCCATATTTTGCGGCGGCTAGGGTTTGTGGAAACGCAGGTGTATGAAAAGTGGCGCGAAACGTTTGCGCTGGGGGGGGTGGAAGTGGTGGTGGATGAACTGCCGTTTGGGGATTTTGTGGAACTGGAAGGAGCCGAGGCCGACATTGTGGCTGTTGCCCAGCAGTTGGGGCTTGACTGGGAGCGGCGTATTGTGACAAACTATTTACGGCTTATGGGCGAGCTAAAGCAGTTTCACGGGCTCGATTTTGATGACATCACCTTTGCCAACTTTGAGCAGTGTGCGGCTAGGGTGGTGGATTTACCAGCGTATGCTTTTGCTGATGGATGAGAATGGGACGCAGATTCACCTGATGTACCTGATTGTTTTTTATCAGGTACATCAGGAAAATCTGCGTCCTATTTAACAGAGGTGCGGTGATGGAGCTAGAACGACCTGATTTAGACAACGTTGAGCCAGACGTTTTGGCGTATATTGAAGCATTGGAGGCGGCGTTAGAGCGGCTACAAGGGGGCGGCAGTTCGGTAGCTCGTGAGCCGGAGCCAACGGAGCCGCCGACACCGCTGAATGTGTTGACGCTGACGCGCATGGGAATTGGCAAACGCACGCCGCGCCATTTTTACACGCGGCAGCGGCGGGGCGGCATGGGGGTGTTTGATCTGGAAGCAGACGAAGGCGACCCGCCATTGATGCTGGGGGTGGCGGATGAAAACGAGGCGTTGTTGCTGTTTAGCAACTTTGGCCGGGCGTTTCGCCTGCACACCAACAGCGTGGCGGAAACGCCGGTGCGGGCGAAGGGGCAACTGCTGTCGCTGCCGCTGCAGGCGCATGAGCGGATTGTGGCGGTGCTGCCGGCCGACCAGGACAAAGCGGTGGCGATGGTGAGCCAGCGGGGGTGGGTGCGGTCGGTGCGGGCCAGCTATTTGGGCAAGGGGCTGATTCAGGGGATGACGTTTCATGATGTGAAGGAAGGGGGGTATTTAACGGCCGTTTGTTGGACCCCCGGCGAAGGCGATCTCTTTATCGTTACCCGCTCCGGCTTGGGCATCCGCTTTGCCGAACGGCACGTATCGCAGCGGGGTTGTTTGGGCATTCGGGTGGCGCAGGGGGATGAGGTGGTGGGAATAACGGCCGTTACCGAAGAAAGCGGCGTTTTTTTGGTTGGACACGACGGCAAAGGTACCATTCGCCTGATGAACGGCTTTGCTGCCAACAAAGCCCCTGGCGCGGGGGGGAAGGTGGCGATGAAGGCGGATAAGCTGCTGGGCGCAACGGCCGTTCATGACAGCGACGACATCTTCATCATCTCCCAACTCGGCAAGCTCATCCGCTTTCAGGCCGGGGAAATTCCCGCTAAAAGCGGCGTGGTGCAGGGCGTGAACTGCATGGCGCTGCGGAATGATGAGGCGGTGGCGTTTATGGTCAGCGCCAGTGGGGAAGTGATCGGTTAAAATCAGCGGGGGAGCAGGGGGGCAGGGAAGCAGGGGTGAAAATCTCCCCTGCTCCCCTGCTCCTCCGCTCCCCTGCTTTCTTCACGAGAGGAAATAAACACATATGGCAAGCCAGGATTGGGTTGGCAAATCAATTGGGGAGCGGTATCGGATTGAGTCGTTTTTAGGCGATGGGGGCATGGCGGCCGTTTACAAGGCGTATGACCCCAACTTGCGGCGCGATGTTGCCATCAAGCTCATTCACCCCCACCTATCGCGCAACCCGGAGTTTGTGCGTCGCTTTGAGGAAGAAGCAACGGCCGTTGCTCGGCTGCGTCACCCCCACATTGTCCAGGTGCATGATTTTGACCAGGACAATGGCGTTTATTACATTGTTTTTGAATTTGTGGAGGGGGAATCGCTGCAAGCGGTACTGCACCACCACGCCGAAAGCCACAA
>JAGQGA010000720.1 GCA_020432595.1 Anaerolineales bacterium
CACTGCCCACCGGCCGTCGTCAGGGGCGTGATGTGAAACCGGATACGGGAAGCCCAAATGGACAACGGCCGTTTATTCCCCCAAAAACGGCCGTTGCGCCCGACGATTTGCCTCTGCCCAGCAATAAACAACTGGAAGAACATCCAGCCGAATAATCATCTCGCTAACAAAGACATCGTAGTTGGGTGCTGATGTTCAATAGCTCATACAGGATCATGGGCAAAGAAGTATGTGATGCACGAAGAAGTTGATCTTGACGAGTTTGCGCCCTGGCTAATACTCCTCATCACCCTGCTTGGCGGTTTTCTGCGGGTTTTAATGCTCCGCACAAAAGGGATGTGGCTAGATGAAACGTTCAGCATCTGGTTGGCCAACCATACGGTTGCCGAAATGTTGCAATGGATTGCCAAAATTGACCAGCATCCCCCCCTCTATTATCTCCTCCTCCATTACTGGATAGCCCGCTTTGGTGACACCCCCTATTATGCCCGTCTGCTTTCGGCACTGTTTGGCGCAGGTACCATTCCCGTCATCTACCTGATCGGCAAACGTATGTCCGGCGCGATGGTGGGATTGGTGGCGGCCGTTTTCCTCACGCTCTCCCCTTTTCACATCTACTTTGCCCAGGAAACGCGCATGTACACCCTCCTGACGTTTAATGCTGCCGTGGCGATTTATGCTTTGGTCAGGTTGCTGACAGATCCACGCGCCGTTAGCCCGATTGGCGGCCAGTTGCGGGATTATCTACATATCTGGCGTACATCTGCCCCGGTTGAGCGACCCCCGCAAGCGGGTTTCAGCTATGAGGATAAGAGCCGCAAGCGATGGTTGCCCATCCAAACCATTGAAACTGACCTGGCCTGGGTTGCCTTTATCCTGTTTTCGGCCGCGACCATGCTTAGCCATAATACGGCCGTTCTTTTCCCCCTCGCCACCAATATCTTTGTTCTTGGCCTCATTCTTTTTCGCAGGTTAAACCAATCTGCACCTCAACCTGTCTTTCAGGCTCCCACTTTGGGGAATTGGGTAAAAGCTCAAATTGGCATCTTCGTATTATGGAGTCCCTGGCTGTTTATCTTTATCAAGCAAGCCATCTCCGTTTATCAGCGGTTTTGGATTCCGGCTCCAACTGGGGATGCTGTTGTCCAGGCGCTTAAATCCTTTGTAAATGCCTCTGCGCCAATGCCGGCCGATCTGGGCAGCGTGATCTGGGGGTTGTACGCGCTGGCCTTTGGCCTAGGGCTGGTGTCTTACCGCAAAAAACTGCCGCAGCTCTTATTTCTGGCAACGTTGTTTGCTATCCCTTTTCTGGGCGAGCTGCTTGTAAGCATTTATCGGCCTATTTTTTATGACCGCACGCTAATTTGGACAACGATTCCGTTGTTTCTGATACTGGCGGCGGGTGTTGCTCAGCTAAGATTGCGCTTGCTGGTTTTCATGATGATAGGAATTTTAGGTGCCATCAACCTGTTTGCCGTCAGCGACTATTACCGGTTCTTTCAAAAAGAGGATTGGAGCACGGCTGCCGGTTATGTAGCCTATTATGCCGAGGATGATGATCTGATTCTTTTCAACTCTAATTTTGTGGTCGTCGCATTTGATTATTATTTTGAAACATATGAAGATCGGTATTCGATCCGGGTGGAAAAACAAGGTGTTCCGCTCGATCTGTTTGATGATGCTGTTTTGGAACCCCAGATGACGGCCAACGATATGCCCAGGTTAATTGCCTTGTTGAGTGGGCATGACAGGGTTTGGCTAGTGTACAGCCATGATTTATACACAGACCCGGCGGGGCTAATTCCGCAAACGCTGGCCTCACAAATGACGTTAACCCAGACACGCGATTTTTATGGGGGGCAGGTTCAACTGTACGTTACCCCCTAATGAATGGAAATAGTGGCTGGTGGTTAGTGGATTGTATTAGCCACCGGCCACCAGCCACCAGCCACTATTTACGAGGAGTTCCCTATGTCTGTTTATGATTTGACTTCCGTGCAACTGCCCCGGCTGACCGGGCGTGGGCTGCGGACGTTTGCCGGGGTGCTGGAAAACAGCGTGACGAATGGGCTGCTGGTGGGGCGATTATTGCGCGATGGGGGGGTGCTGAAGTTGCGCGAGGTGCGGTTAGATGAGCCACCAACGTACATGCCGCTGGCGTTGGCTGAAGCAACGGCGATACGGAAGCAGATGGAGCCAGTGGATTGGGAACGCCTGGTGGAAGAAACGGCCGTTTCCTCCACCCTCCACACCTTCACCCACGCTTACCAAACGGGCGAGACAACGGTAACGGCCGTTGCCGACAAAATCCTGGCCGCCATTGACAAAAGTGATCAGCAGGCCACCCCTCTCCGCGCCTTCATCGCTGTTAACCGTGCCGACGTGCTGGCACAGGCACAGGCTTCGGCCAAACGGTGGGTAGAGGGCAAACCGCTGGGGCCATTGGACGGCGTGCCAATTGCCGTTAAAGACGAACTCGATCAGGTGCCGTATCCGACCACCGTCGGCACCAAATTTTTGGGGCGGCAGCCTGCTGCCGCCGACAGCACCGTGGTGGCGCGGCTGCGGCAGGCCGGGGTGTTGCTCATTGGCAAAACCAACATGCACGAAATCGGCATCAACCCCGATAGCTCCAATATCAATCACGGCATGGCGAGGAACCCCCACAACCTGGCTCATGACGCAGGCGGCAGCAGCAGCGGTTCGGCGGCGGCGGTGGCGGCGGGCTTCTGCCCAGTGGCGATTGGCGCCGACGGCGGCGGTTCGGTGCGCGTGCCAGCGGCGCACTGCGGGCTGGTGGGGTTAAAGGCGACCTTTGGCCGCATT
>JAGQGA010000721.1 GCA_020432595.1 Anaerolineales bacterium
GTCACCCATTTCTTCCAGCCAAACCGCTTCTCGCGCTTCAACAAACGTTTCATACACCGTGTCTGGATCCATATCGAGTTTGGGTGCTAGGTCGGTTTTGGCGATTACAGAACGCATGAACGCATCGGTTAGCAATAAGTCGGAAATTTCGCCTACGGTAGTTTCGGCGGGCGTGACCCACCAGCCAGCATCACTGTTGCGGACAGAGGTAAGGGAGGCCAGGAATGATTCCTGCTTGACGTAGAGCGACCCCCCCGACATATAAGTGTCTGGACGGACGAAAACGTAGGCGATACCGGCAATGCCCATTAGCAGAATGGGGAGAAAGTAGAGCCAACGGTGGCGAAAATAGCTTTCTAAAATGCGTAAGATGATTAATCGGATCATGGTGTCTCCTCAAATAAGGCTTCAGTGTACGTAAAGGCTAAGTTTTTAGTACTTTAGTACCAATTGAAAGGATAAAGTATGTTCGTTAAAAACCAAATTACAGTTACAGCCGCACTGGTGCCATAAAGGTGGGCAAAAAAAGACCGCGCAGCCGGCTGCGCGGTCAGTACGATGCTGGTTAGAAATCAATGAATTAATTGCTCAGAAAGACAAAAATATTTTCGCCAACAAGGTATTGGTTAAAGTCGTAGTGGCAAAGAGCGCGATAGAAAGAGCGGCTGCAGCCCGGCAATAGCCCGTCGTGAAGTTCGATGACGAGCATGTTGGTGCGGTCAAGCCAATACTCATAATTGGCTTCAAACAGCTCTTTTTCAGCGGATTCAATATCAATTTTTAGAATATCAATATGGTCGGGCATGCCGTGCATTTCCAGCAGTTCCTGCATGGTGATGGCATTGATGCCTTCTTCATCGTTGCTGGCTTCGGCTACCTGGAAGAGCCACTTTTCGTCGCCAGGGTTGATGATGCTGAGGGCGGCCTTGCGTGACCAGATGGCGGCCTGGACAGGGGTGATGTTGGGGTATTGGCGGGTGTTGCGTACCAAGACCTCAAAGTTAGAGGCTTCTGGCTCGACAGAGATGATCTTGGCCTGAGGGTATTTATTGGCGAAGAAGATGGAAGCGTAGCCCACGTTGGCACCTAGATCAATGATAACTCTGGGGTTTTCAACGGGGCATTCGTATTCTTTGTTGACAAAGATTTGGCCGAAGGTGGCAACATCGGAGGTGTTGGTGCGTACCTGGATGGGGAATTGGTAGCCGGGCAGAGAAACGGCCGTTTCTCCCCCACCTGACAATAATAGTTGAGCCGACACCCGCAGCCCGTGCAAAGGGCCTAATGTGTTGATACTTTTTAAGACCAGACGTGCGATTTCCTGACGCGTCATAGCTGTTTTCTCCATGATTGTATTGTTTGTTGCGGTGATAGATAGCTTTTCCAAAGTTTGCCAAATACGGCTGAAGCGGCTTCGATTGAGTGCTTCGTGTACAAACGTATGGACTAAGAAAACTGCTATCCGCTCACTTCCACTTCGAGTTGTTTAGATAGTACTGTAGTACTGTTAAAGATAAAATTACAGTTTACCCCCTGTTCAAGCGGCTTTGTTCGGCGTTAGCTGCCACTGCGGAATCCACTGCCAAAGCTGCTGCAGCCAGCGCACCCCTTCGGCTGCCGCCAGCCCCATCACCAGCGGCAAAATGGGCATGATGTAGCGCATTCGGGCGATGATGAGGCTGTGGGTGGCGGCAAAGTAAGCGATGAGCAAGATGAGAGGAAGGAGGTGGATGGGTTTGTGGGGCAGGTGGCGAACGGCCGTTAACCCAGCCAACAGCAGCAGCACCCCATTCTCAACCGCCACAAGCTGCCAAAAAAGCTGCCCTCGCTGAACCTCAAAATCAGTCCACAAGGCCACAAAGCGGTAGAGCGAAAGCTGGAGATAGCGAACGGGGTGCGCCTTGATAATTTTGAGCACCTCCGCCTTGTAAAAAGTATCCATCTCCACCTCATTTTCGTCTCCCCGCAGGTTGGGCGTGGTGGCAATAAGCTGCCGAATGACAGGGTCTGCCTCTTTGGCATAGCCGTAATGCAGAAAATCTTCATCGCCCAGAAAATAGTTGTGGCGAAAGAGGTTATAGCCCAGCAAGGTATTGCCGGGCAGAAAGGTGCCAAAAACCTGGGCGTTACGCATGACCCACGGCGTGAGGGTGAAGGCAAAAGCGAGCAGCGCCAGCCCCATGCCGGCCGCATGGCGGCGTAGGGTGGGGCGGTGGGCGGCGGCCACTACCAGCATGACGATGGGAAAGTAGAGGGTGATGGAGCGGGAGAGGGTGGCTAATCCCCAACAGAGACCGGCGGCGACCCAGGTGAGCTTATTGTCTGTCTCCAAACTGTGCAGGAGTGCCCAAATGGCGAGCAGCAGCAAGCAGGTGAAAATGATTTCGGCTTCTAAATAAAGAGCGAGGGTGATCATGGGCAAATAGGTGGCCCACAAGAAGGTGCCGAGCAGGGAGATAGCAGGGTTGTGGAAGAGGTGTTGCAGGATGTGGTAGAGAATAACGGCCGTTAACACCCCCAAAGCCTGCTGCCCCACCACCGCTATCACAGTCCCCGTTGTTTGCCCAAACAGCCACATTAGCCCGGCAAACAGCAGCACTGGCAATGGCTCCACCGAAGCCGTTAACTGGTTATCATCGCCACAAAGGGGGAAATATTCGCCGCAGTAGACAAGCTGGCCGCTTTCCAGCAGTTGCTCGGCCATGACCTGTCGCCGCGTGGTGGCTGCAGGCACGTCGCGCAGCAGCATCATGCCCAGCCGGATACCCCCGCTTAATAGGAGGATGAGAAGCAAAACGGCCGTTGGCTGCTGCCAAAAAGGAGAA
>JAGQGA010000722.1 GCA_020432595.1 Anaerolineales bacterium
TCCTCAATAACTGCGCCCTCGCCTCCGTCAATTGCCCAAACTGGCTGCTTGCTCAATAGTGCGTGGCTAATTAAATCAGTTGCTACCAGTAGACAACAACTGCAAGCTTATTCACACCGTAAAGCGGTGGGATCTGCGATAAACGGCCAGTCTGGGAGAAGAAACACTTTCTTGGCTAACATACATGTCCATTGCTGCTACAACGCCTTTCATAATTGGTAAACACTATGGCTATTTATAATTGAGGCACTTGATGATGACGACACCCAAAAAAAATCTTGACCCTATTCTAAATTGAGAATTGCTGCGCATTTATGATATGATTCGGAAACACATACATTCTGGCAAATTGCGAAGTCATCATATGAAACCTACACACAACAAAGCATTCAATGGACGCTACGTCATTCAGGGGCAAATTGGTAAAGGGGGAATGGGGGTCGTTTATGAAGCAGTAGATAGATTAACTGGGGAAAGGGTGGCTATTAAGCAAGTTGCGATCCAATCGGCTCAACTCCTATTCTCTGGAAGTTCACCAGCCGCAATGTTACAGCAATTAAGGCTCGTTTTGGCACACGAGTTTCGTGTGTTGGCCTCATTGCGCCATCCCAACATCATCAGCGTGCTTGATTATGGTTTTGATAAGCAGCAACGGCCGTATTTTACCATGTTGTTTTTGGCCGATGCGGTTAATATTTTGCAGAGCGGTCATGACAAGCCCGTCGAGTACAAAGTATTGCTCATTCAGCAAATGTTGGAAGCAGTGGCCTATCTGCATCGCCAAGGGATTTTGCACCGTGATTTGAAGCCAGAAAACGTGCTGGTTGCTGATGGGGTTGTGCGTTTGCTCGATTTTGGTTTGGCAACGGTGCGTGCCGATACACAGGAAAGTGCAGGTACCTGGCAATATTTGGCACCGGAAGTTTTGTGGGGACAAACGGCCACCGAAGCGGCAGATTTATACGCGATTGGGGTGTTGGCCTATGAGCTGTTTGCCGGGGAGCATCCGTTTAACGTCTATGACCCGGATTTTCTGGATCTGGTGCTGTATGAGCCGCCTGATTTGTTGCGATTGGGAGTGGGGGAGGCGTTAACGGCCGTTATTGGCAAACTCCTGCAAAAATCCCCAGCCGACCGTTACCCCAGTGCCGAAGCCACCATTGCCGCCCTCAGCCAGGCTGTCGGGATGCCCGTTCCGCCAGAAAGCGTTTCCATCCGTGAGAGCTATTTACAAGCCGCTCACTTTGTGGGGCGCGAAGCAGAGTTAAGCCAGCTTTCCGCAGCGTTGGCGGCAGCCAAGCAGGGGCAAGGCACAGCCTGGCTCATTGGTGGCGAAAGCGGCGTGGGCAAATCGCGCCTGCTCAACGAACTGCAAATTCAGGCGTTGGTAGACGGGTTTTTGGTTTTGCGCGGGCAAGGCGTGGAAGGGGGCGGCCGGCCTTACCAACTGTGGCTGGATGCCATCCGCCAACTGGTTTTGGAACAAGAGATAGATGATTTGGCAGCCGGGGTGCTAAAAGCCTTGGTGCCAGATATTGACCGCTTGCTGGGGCGCGATATTCCGACACCGCCTGTGTTGACCGAAGGGGCAGCCCGGCAACGTTTGTTTAGCACCATCATTCAACTGTTTCAACGACTGGACCAGCCCGTGCTGCTGATTGTCGAAGATTTGCAGTGGGCACAAGAGAGCCTGGATGTGCTTTCGTTTTTGAACCGGCAAGTGGGTGGCTTGTCGCTGCTGGTGCTGGGCAGCTATCGGGATGATGAACGTCCGGATTTGCCCAAGCAACTGCCAGAAATGCAGCCGATGGTGCTCTCACGTTTTTCGGCAGACAGTATGCTGGCACTGAGCGTGGCGATGCTGGGCGAGGGGGGGCAAAGCCCGGAGGTAATGGCACTGCTGCAACGAGAAACCGAGGGGAATGCGTTCTTTCTGGTGGAAGTGGTGCGGGCTTTGGCCGAAGAGGCCGGCCGTCTTAGTGCCATTTCGCAGGTTGCGCTGCCCACCAAGCTGTTTCCGCAGGGCATTCAAACCATTATCGGGCGGCGTTTGGCACGGATTCCAAAAGAGGCGCAGCGGCTGCTGCCGGGGGTGGCGGTGTTGGGGCGGCAGCTTGATTTGCCCCTGGTGGTGCAGCTTGCCCACGCCATGAACTGGCCGCTGGAATTGGAGGCGTGGCTAAGCAGTTGTGCTGAGGCGGCAGTGTTGGAATTGGAAAACGGCCGTTGGCAATTTGCCCACGACAAGCTGCGGGAAGGAATTTTGACCCAGCTTACTGATCAAGAGCGTATTGCCTGGCACACGCAGGCAGCAGAGTCTATTGAGTTTGTCTACCCTGATGATCCTGAACAGGCGGGGGCACTGGTGTACCATTGGCAGATGGTGGGCAACCCTGAAAAGGAGCGGCATTATGCCCAGCAGGCTGGAGAATATGCGCGTCGGCAATTCTTGAATGCCGAGGCGGTACAGTATTTGAGTCGTGCTTTGGCGTTAACGGCCGTTACTGATTTGGAACAACAATATGCGCTGCTGCAAATGCGGGAGCAAATTTATCATTTGCAGGGAGAACGGGAGAAGCAGCTACAGGATCTGCAAACTTTAGAGACGTTGGCTAAGCAAATAAAGGATGATGGCAAAGATATGCAGATTGAAACGGCACTGCGCCAAGCCAACTATGCCGAAGCGATTGCTGATTATCCCTCGGCCATTGCCGCTGCCAACGTAGCCTTGCAGCTTGCACAAAACACAAGCCAAGAAGCGGCTTGCTATCTGGCAATTGGTCGTTCACTCATGCGCCAGGGTAAATATGAC
>JAGQGA010000723.1 GCA_020432595.1 Anaerolineales bacterium
CCAGCCGCCGCGCATCGGTGCAAATCTTTGTCGGCGATGCCGTGCTAAACAATCGGCTAAGCGGGGTGGCGCGGCTGGTGCTGCCCATTCCTACGCCGCAGGAGGATGTGGAGGTAGCGCTATATGATGCCAGCAGCACGCTTCTTGCTGTCACCCGCACCGATCTGCTTGGTTATTACCAGTTTGAAAACCTGCCGCTGGGGTCTTATACCCTGACGGCGTGTTACCGCCTGGGCAATCAGGAATACAGCGCGGTAGTTAGCACATCGGCACCGTCTGACTTTGCCGATCTGTTCCTGACACCTGGCCCATGTACCAACCCCTAGGTAATTGAGAATTGGGAATTGAGAATTGGGAACGATATGCATTCCCAATTCTCAATTCTCTATTCTCAATTCTCAATTTTTTATGCAACGAACTTATTCTTTTTTTCTTGCCTGGCTACTGCCGGTGGTGGTGTTGGCGGGGTTGTTGGGACAAACGGCCGTTTCTTCTGCTGCTCCCGACACCGCCAACAACTTGCCCGACTGGGGCATCGAGCAACCGCTGACCACCACTGCCAACACCCCCTTTGGTGCCAGCCGCCCCGTCATTGCCGCCTCAGCCAATGGCCCGACGGTGACGGTACTGTTCAACCGACGCATGGGTAATGGGGTCACAGCCAACGACCCCTGGTTTGTCCGTTCCTTCAACAACGGCAGCAGTTGGACTGCCCCAGCCTCGGTCTATAGCAGCACGCTTAACTCGGCGCAAATAGATGTTGCGTATGATGACAGCCGCCACACCACCCACGCCGTTTGGCGCGAGGGGAACGGGCTGGTCTATGCGCCGGAGCGGGTGTGGGGAACCAGCAACATTACCTTTTTGTCCACGCCACAAAATGCGCCGGGAGTTAGTACGCCAGCCATTGCAAACGGCCGTTCTGGCCTCCTCGCCGTCGTTTGGTCAGAAGGAGACGGTGCCAACCCCGATATTTACTTCAACCGGTCGGCCAACGGCGGCACAACCTGGCAGCAGTCGCGCCCGGTCAAGGCTACACCCTCCTCCTCGCTCTTCCCCGACGTGGCAGTAGACGAAAACGACGTGGTGCACGTGGTGTGGGAAGAACATGACAAGACGGGCGCACCGGGGCAGCCAGTGCCGGGCACCATCTACTATAGCTACAGCACGGCCACGGGCTGGAGCGCCCCGGTGGATTTGTCGCTGCTGGCCGGGGCTGGCGATGCCCGCCGCCCCACTATTTTGCTCACCAATCAGGGGGTGGAGGTTGCTTTTGCCACGGAGACATTGGTCAATACGGCCGTTTCTGTGCAAATCCACCATCTAAGCTGCGCCGCCCAATGCAACACCGCATTGGGTTGGCTGGCCTCTCCTGCCGTCACCGGTGCCGTCAGCGTCAGCAGCAGCCGCGAAATCATCCCCACCCTGGCGCAATACCAGGGATGCAGCCTAGCTTACTTCCACGGCATCCGCAGCGACGTGACACCAGCACTAGAGAGCATTTGGGGGGGCAGCGGCTGCGACAATTGGGAACCGCTCAACCGCCCCACGCCGCCGCCAGCCCAGGCGCTTTCACCCCGGCTAGCCCATCAAGGCAGCCAGTGGACGTATTTGGTATATGAAACGGTGGGGGTGAACAACCAAATCGCCTTCCGCCGCAGCACGTTCAAGATGTTTTTGCCGTTTATGGGCTGCTCAAACCGGCCGGACAGTACTTGCCGACCTTAAGGAGATTAGAGATTAGGGATTGAAGATTGGGCATTACCGATGGCGGCAATCCCCAATCTCCAATCTCCAGTCTTCCATGCGTATGAACCGCTTAGAGTGGATTTTAGGATTTGTTTTGCTGGTTTTGCTGGCTGTGGTCGGGGTGTTTGGCTACCGAATATGGACGCAGCCGGCCACCGTTACCACCACCAACACAACGGATTTAATCCCAACGGCCGTTCCCCGCGCCAACGTCACCCCCACCCTACCCAGTGCCCCCACACCTACCTTTGTTGGGACAACGGCCAAGACAGCCTTCGCCACGGCTAACGACGTGGCGCTGAAATGGCAGCCCGATGCCCAGCTTGTGTCCGCCTCGGCCACTTGGTCGCAGGGGGTGACGCTGGAAATGCTGCAAACGGGGTCGGGCGCGTGGGGCTTTACCTTTTTTTCGCCGGGAACGGTGGAAACGGCCGTTATTACCGTCATTGACGACAGCGGGCAGCTTGTGCAAAGCAGCCCTTACCAGCAGCCCAACACGCCGCTGCCGATTACGGGTTGGGATGTAGACAGCGAATCGGTTATCAGCACTTTTTTGAGCGATGGTGGACAAGCGTTTTTGGCAGAGGAAGTGACAACAACATTCACGATGTCGCTGCTGCCCACGACGGAGCGGCTGGAATGGCTGTTAACGTTGTTTGCTCCGGCAAACGGCCGTTCGCTCTCCATGCGCTTCAACGCCACCAGCGGCGAAAAATTGGAGGAAGTTGCCGCACCATGAGTAAATTATTATCTTTCGGGCATCACCACACCATCCGCGAACGCGGCCAAAGCCTGGTTGAATTCTCTCTTTTTCTCGCACTCGTTTTTATCCCCATGCTGGCCGGGCTGGTCGAAGTCAGCCAATACATGGTGACGCAAAACCGCATCAGCACTGCCGCCCGTGCCGCCGCCCGCTTTGGTGCCAACGGCGGTCAAGACGAAGGCATGGTCATCGTCGCCCAAAGCACCGTCTCCCAAACCGTTCGCATGAACCTGTCGCCCGATGTTTGGGACATCTGGTCTATTCGCGGCCGCATTGACAACACCGGCACCGACTT
>JAGQGA010000724.1 GCA_020432595.1 Anaerolineales bacterium
TTCGCCAAATTCAGCGATTCGTGGAACTCCCCTTCCGCTACAGCGCCATCGCCAAAGAAAATGCAGGTGACGCGCTCATCACCGCGCATCTTGTCCGCCAGTGCCATCCCTACGGCCAAAGGCAAATGGCCGCCCACAATGGCATTGCCGCCAAAAAAGCGGGTTTGCTTGTCAAACAGATGCATCGAGCCGCCCCGCCCGCGAGCGCACCCCTCCTGCTTGCCATACATCTCGGCCATGATGGATCCGGCCGAAACGCCCCGCGCCAATGCCTGACCATGCTCCCGATACGTTGCCAAAATATTGTCTTCGGGGCGCAATGCTTCCATCACGCCCACCGCCACCGCTTCCTCGCCAATGTAGAGATGGAGGAAGCCGCGAATCTTGCTGGCCGAATACATCTCGGCCGATTTTTCCTCAAAGCGGCGAATCCGCACCATTTCGCGCAGTAAATGCAGCCCATGTTCCCGCGTAACTGTGGTCGCCGCTGGGGCTGTTAAAGTCGTCATCAGGTTGCCTCCTAAAGAGGAGACTAGGAGACTGAGAGACTATGAGATTAAATAGTCTCATAGTCTCATAGTCTCTCAGTCTCTTTCTACTCTTCCAACGTCGAAATATCCCCTTCCGGCAGCCCCAACTCCCGCGCTTTCAGCAGGCGGCGCATAATTTTGCCGCTGCGCGTTTTGGGTAGGTTTTTCTCGTAGGCAATTTCTTTGGGGGCTACGGCGGAACCCAGTCTTTGCCGGCCGAAACCTAGCAGTTCCAGTCGCAGTTGCGGTGTCCATTCGTAGCCCGGTTTGAGCGAGACAAACGCTTTAACCAGTTCGCCAATGACCGGATTGGGAACGCCAATCACCCCGGCTTCGGCCACGGCTGGGTGCTCCATCAGGGCACTTTCCACTTCAAAGGGGCCAACCATATGCCCGGCCGTTTTGATGATGTCATCGGCGCGACCGACAAACCAGAAGTAGCCATCTTCGTCCTTCATTGCCAGATCGCCGCTGAGATACCAGCCGCCGACAAAGCATTTGGCATACCGCGCTTCGTCGTGGAGATACCCTCGGAACATCGAAGGCCAGCCCGGGCGCAGCGCCAAATCGCCGTCCACGCCCGGTTTGTCAATGATTTCAACGGTGTGGTCGTCTAGTTTGCGAACGATGGCGGCTTCGATACCCGGTAACGGCCGGCCCATCGAGCCAGGGCGCACCTCGGCGGCAGCAAAATTGGCGATCATGATCCCGCCCGTTTCCGTTTGCCACCAGTTGTCGTGGATGGTCAGTCCGAGTGCCTTGCGTCCCCACACCACCGCCTCCGGGTTGAGCGGTTCGCCGACGCTAGCAACAAAGCGCAGGTGGCTTAGGTCATACTGCTCATGTGGCTTGTTGTCCAGCCGCATGAGGCGGCGGATGGCGGTAGGGGCGGTGTACCAAACGGTAACACGCTGCTCTTCGAGAATGCGGTACCAGCGGTCAGCGTCAAATTCCGCTTCGTCAATGATGCTGGTGACACCGTGCAGCAGCGGGGCGATGATGCCATAAGAAGTGCCTGTAACCCAGCCGGGGTCGGCGGTGCACCAGAAAATGTCGTCGGGGTGGAGGTCAAGGGCGTATTTGGCGGTGATATAGTGGGTGATGACCGCTTTGTGGACGTGGATTGCCCCTTTGGGCATGCCGGTCGTGCCGCTGGTGAAGTGCAAAATCGCCATTTGTTCGGGGTCGGTGGGGGGAATGGTGAAATCGGGCGAGGCTTGCAGCATGAGGTAGGGCAACGACAGCACATCGTCGCGCACATCTTCGGCCACGTCCATGAGCAAGATGGTTTGCAGCTTGGGCAGCTTGTCGCGCTGCGGGGCAATTTTTTGCTGGTACAGCTTTTCGGTGGTGACTAAAACTTTGCCGTCGCCTCGGTTAAGCCGCTGGGCGATGGGTTCGGGGCCAAAGGCGGAGAAGAGGGGGCAGAAAACGCTGCCGTTTTTGAGGGTGCCGAGGGCGGCAACGTAAGCGGGGGGAATGCGGCTAGAAAGCACAAAAACACGGTCTTCGCGCCCAACGCCGAGCGTTTGCAGGACATTGGCGAAGCGGTTGGTTTGGGTTTGCAGGTCGCCATAGGTGAGGTCAATAACGCCGCCATCTTTGCCGATCCAGCGAAAGGCGATGTGGTTGCGGAGAGCGGGGTTGTTGGCGTGCCGATCCACCGCCTCATAAGCAATATTCAGGCCGCCGCCGTTGGGCAAGCCATCTAACGCTTCCAGGGCAGTGTCCCAGGAAAAATCAGCGCGAGTTTTCTCATAGTCAGTTAGATTTGGCTCGGTTTTCCAACGGTCAGCCATGGGTGTGAGGGGTATAAATGCCATGGATGCCTCCCCAAGTGAATACGCGCCTAATCGCTGTGGATTAAACGCGAAACCTTGTTATCCATTTGTCTCTTGATGTGGGCTGTAATGGTGGTTAATAGAGACAATACGTCATAGTTTCAGCATACGTGACGGGGCGGTTTTGCTAAAGTGTTGAAAGACAGTAAAGGTGCGTGATGTTTGTCACTAACGAGTTGGCATTTGTGGGGTTCAGTTTTTGACAGCCTTATGTTATGATGATAGACAATACCAATCAGAGATACATTGGGTGTTTGATTTTTAACTGTATGGAACCTGGTAGACAGAAACCAACTGAAGAAGATGACCTTGCTCCCGGCACATTGCTGGCGCGTACAGAGGCGCAGGTGGCGTATGCCCTGCACAGCGGTGCGCTGGAACCGCAGCCGGTTGAAGCGGAATTGTTTGAACAAGAGGGCTTTTCTTTTGT
>JAGQGA010000725.1 GCA_020432595.1 Anaerolineales bacterium
ACATTCGCCAAACCAGCCCCTTCCCCCGCACCATCAACCGCATGAACCCGTAGAAAATGGGGAATTGAGAATTAAAAATTGAGAACAGAGAACTGGTTATCCATTCTTCATTCTCAATTCTCAAATCCCCATTCATTAGCGAAAAGGGGGAATATCGGCCGCCGGCCGCCACCCCCACTGGTGACGGCGCACCGGGTCGCCTGCACCGTGCGCCTCATTTTCCCACCAAAAATCAACATCCGGCAAAGTGCCAACCTTGGCCTCAATGCGGTGAACGGTATAGCGCGTTGGCAGACCTGGATAAGAAGGGGAAAACGTGTCACGGTGAAATTGCTGATAGCTATCGGCAATAAAACAAATATCCGCTGGGGCGATGCCAATTTCCTCATACAACCCGCGAACGGCCGCTTCTCGATAACTCTCCCCGCCCCGCATCTTTTCCGACGGCGGAATGTGGCGGTGACGCTGGAGGCCACTTTCAAACTCCTGCGCCAGTTCCAGCAGCACCTCATCCCCACGCCGAATAAACACCTGCACCAACGCCACCTCACGCAACGGCGGGTCACCGTGGAGCCTTATATCTCTATTTTGCAATTCATCCCAGAGATCGGAAACGGTTTTGGCTCCATCCATGCCCCAGGTTGTCGTATCAATGCCCTGTTGCGCCAGCCAACGCTGTAAGGCAGCAGCTTCGTGTGTCATAACAATACTCTTTTAGAAAAATGCTGCGGGTGGTGTGGATATTAGAGGAAAATGCCCTCGGCAAGAATCGAACCTGCGCTCCTGGCTTCGGAGGCCAGTGCTCTATCCACTGAGCTACGAGGGCTAATTTATGACCAGAATTGTGCCATAAAGTACAAAGTTCGGCAAGGCTAAACCAGTAATCAGTAAACAGTAATCGGTAATCGGTCTCAAACTGATTACCGATTACTGTTTACCGATTACCATTCACCGTCCATACAGTTCCGTCATTTCCCGCAGCCGAAATTTGATGTGGTCAGCAAGCTGGCGAGACTGATAGCGCCAGCGCCAATAGCCACCGACCTTGCCGGGAAAGTTCATGCGGGCATTGTTGTCCAGGCTCATCAGGTCTTGCATGGTACAAACGGCCGTATCTGCCACCGAAGCCCACGCCAGCCGAATCATATCCCAGGCAATGTCCTGACCACTGACGGCCAGATAGCGGCGCACGTGGTCTTGTTCACGGGGGCTGGCGTTTTGATACCAGCCAACCGTTGTTTCGTTGTCGTGCGTGCCAGTGTAGACCACACAGTTGGTGGTTTTGAAGTTGTAGGGCAAAAACTCGCTGTTTAGCTCGCCACCAAAGGCAAACTGGAGAATTTTCATGCCGGGGAAGTCGAAGCTGTCGCGCATAGCACGAACGCCTTCAGTGATCACACCTAAATCTTCGGCAATGATCGGCAGTTCGCCAAGCTGTTGGGCGATGGCCTGGAAGAAGCTGATGCCGGGAGCCGTGACCCAGCGGCCAACAACGGCCGTTTCTTCCTCCGCCGGAATCTCCCAATACGCTTCAAAACCACGAAAATGGTCAATCCGCACAATGTCGGCCTGGGTAAACGTCATCGTCAGCCGCTTCACCCACCAGGCGTACTGGTTGGCCGCCATCACATCCCAGCGGTAAAGCGGGTTGCCCCAGCGCTGCCCCGTCTCGCTAAAGTAATCCGGCGGCACCCCGGCGATGACCGAAGGCGAGCCGTCGTCGTTGAGATAAAACAGGCTGGGGTTGCTCCACACGTCGGCACTGTCAAAGGCAACAAAGATAGGGATGTCGCCAATGATTTTGATGCCATTGTCGTTGGCATATTGCTTGAGCGCCAGCCATTGGTTGAAGAAGTGGAATTGGAGGAATTGGTGCTGGGCAATTTCGTCGGCCAGCTTTTGCCGCCAAGCGGCCATTGCCGCCGGTTCACGCTGGGCAATGTCGCGGGGCCAATAGGTCCACACGCCACCTTCGTGGTCAACGTGGGCGTTTTTGAGCGCCATGAACAGGGCATAATCGTCGAGCCAGTTGGCCTGTTCGGCGCAAAATTGGGCAAAGGCGGTTTGCTGAACGGCCGTTCCCCGCGCCCGAAAATGTTCATACGCCTGCTGAAATAGCTTCGTTTTGTAATCAATCACCCAGCCAAAATCTACGGCATCGGTGGGGAAGGCAGGGGGGGAGGAAACGGCCGTTTGTGGCAAATACCCATCCCGCACCAGCATATCGGGGCTAATCAGCAGCGGATTCCCCGCAAACGCCGAAAAGCTCTGATACGGCGAATCCCCATAACCCGTGGGGCCAAGCGGCAAAATTTGCCAATACGCTTGCTTAGCTTCCACCAAAAAATCAACAAAGCGATACGCCTCATTGCCCAAATCACCAATTCCATAGCGGCCCGGCAAAGAAGTTGGATGAAGCAGCACCCCGGCTGCACGTTCAAACCGCATGTAGTTTCTCCTTAAAAAATAGGACGCAGATTTACCTGATGTACCTGATTGGTACTGTGTCCCTTTGCCTGACTACCCAAACACCCGCGCCTGCGCCCACTCGTAAAGCTGTTCATACCCCTGTGCCGAGCGCGTCCAGGAAAAATCGGACAGCATGCCGTTGCGCTGCATTTGCTGCCAGCGGGGTTGATCGGTGTAGTAGGTGTGGGCGGCACGCTGGATGGCGTGCCAAAAGGCGTTGGCGTTGTAGTCGTGGAACATAAAGCCGGTGTGGCCGTCTTGCACAGTGTCTACCAGCCCGCCGGTGGCGCGAACCACCGGGATGCTGCCATAGCGCATGGCAATGAGC
>JAGQGA010000726.1 GCA_020432595.1 Anaerolineales bacterium
AAATTTACCACGCTGACCATTCACATTTACCAATGGACAGCACGGCCTCAGGCAGAATTCCGCAACATTGCGGCAGCGGCCATTGTGGTTTTGTTGATATTGCTGCTGTCGTTGAACGCAACGGCCGTTGTTATGCGTAACCGTTATGCCACCAAAACCGCTTGACTTTTAGCACCTTGACGATGAAATTCTTGCACGCAAAATAAGAAAATTTGGCACGCAAAGCCGCAAAGCCGCTAAGGGAAAATCTTTGCGCCTTTGCGCCTTTGCGTGAAACGTTTTAATTCTGGTAGGATGAACACAATGAACAAAAATGGAGAGATCGCCATCGAAGCGCGGGAGATGGATGTTTACTATGCACATTTCCGCGCCGTTAAGGGAATTAACATCAAATTCCCCACCCGTAAAATTACCGCCCTCATTGGCCCATCTGGCTGTGGCAAAAGCACCGTCCTGCGCTCCTTCAACCGCATGAATGACCTGGTGCTTGTTGCCCGTGTGGAAGGCGAAGTGCTGTATCGCGGCAACAACATCTATGGCAAAGACGTTGACCCGGTAGAGATTCGGCGGCGTATTGGTATGGTATTTCAGAAACCGAACCCGTTTGCTAAAAGTATTTATGAAAATGTGGCCTGGGGGGCGCGGATCAACGGCTACAAGGGCAACATGGATGAACTGGTAGAGTCGTCGCTGCGGCAGGCGGCACTGTGGGATGAGGTCAAGGACAAGCTGAGCCAAAGCGGCTACTCGCTTTCGGGTGGGCAGCAGCAGCGGTTGTGCATTGCCCGCACCATTGCCGTTAAGCCAGAAATCATTCTTATGGATGAACCCACTTCGGCACTAGACCCCGTAGCCACGCTGCGAATTGAAGAACTAATTCAGGAGTTAAAGCAAAATTACACCATCATTATTGTAACCCACAATATGCAGCAGGCGGCACGTGCTTCTGACTATACGGCGTTTTTCAATATGGACGAGGATCGGGCGGGGTATTTGGTGGAGTATAACGCAACCAATATGCTGTTTACCAACCCACAGAATGAGATGACGGAGCAGTATATTACGGGACGGTTTGGCTAAGTGTCGGTAATTGGTAATCGGTAATCAGTTATCAGTTATCGGTCACTGATTACCGATTACCAATTACTGATTACCGGTTTTGGTGAGTTATGACGCGACATGTACTTGAACGGGAGCTGCGCCAACTGCAAGATGAGATTTTGCGGCTGGGTAGTGAAGTGGAAGAAAATTTGGGGGTGGCGGTGGAGGCACTGCGGCGGCGAGATATGGTGCGGGCGCGGCAGTTGGTCAAGGCGGATGAGTGGATTAACCAGCGGCGTATTCAAATTGGGATGCGAGGGTTGTCGCTGATTGCGACGCAGCAGCCGTTTGCCAGCGACATGCGCCAGATTGCGGCGATGATAGAAATTGCGGGAGAGTTAGAGCGGATTCACGATTACGTGAAGGGGATTGCCAAGATCAATTTGCAGATTGATGAGGTGTATTATCTGGAGCCGCTGATTGCACTGTATCCGCAGATGGCGGTGAAGACGCAAGAGATGCTGCATGGGGCGCTGGATGCGTTTGTGAACCGGGATGCGGCGCTGGCGCGGCAAATTCCGGCAAAGGATGATGAGGTAGACGATTTGTATAAGTCGGCGTACCGAGTGATTGTGCGCTATGCGGCGCAAACGCCAACGGCCGTTGAGATGGCAAACCAGATTGAGTGGGCGGGGCATAATTTGGAGCGTTCGGCTGACCGGGTGATTAATATTTGTGAGTGGGTGATTTATATGGTGACGGGGGTGTTTGCGGAGCTGGATTCGGAGTATGAAACGCCGCCGTTGACGATGTAGTTTGTAGTTGAGAGAAGTTTTCGGAAGCTGGGGAGGGTGTTATGATAGGAAGCAGCGCAAACGGCCGTTTGCGCTGCTTTATTTTTTGCTGACAAAAGGAGCGTGTGGCATGAAAAAAGTTGCCATTTTGCTGTTTGAAGATGTGGAGCTGCTGGACTTTGCCGGGCCATATGAGGTGTTTAGCTCGGTGCGGGGTGCAGATGGTACGCCGCTGATGAAAGTGTTGAGCGTGGCAGAGAGCGCGGAACTGGTGCGCTGTCGCAATGGGCTGGTGGTGCAGCCGGGCTACACGCTGGAAAATTGTCCGGTGGTAGATATTGTGCTGCTGCCGGGGGGACGAGGGACAGTAACGGCCGTTAATCGCCCCCACCTCATCAACTGGATTATTGCACGTAGCCAGCAGACCGAACTCATGACCAGCGTTTGCACCGGCAGCTTTTTGCTGGCAAAGGCAGGGCTGCTGGCGGGCAAGCAAGCCACCACCTACTTTGGCAGCATCCCCACCATGCGCGAAAGCTACCCCGATATTGAAGTGCTGGAAGCGGTGCGCTGGGTGGATGCAGGGAATGTGATTACCAGTGCCGGGGTGAGTGCCGGGATTGACATGGCACTGCACTTGGTGGCGCGGCTGTTTGGCAAGCCAGTGGCCGACGCGACGGCGCGGGGCATTGAGTATGATTATTGGGCGTAGAGCTGGTTTCTAAAGGGCCGGCCGAGTGGCATCAATCCAGCGGCGAATGAGGTCAACCTTAAAACGGTGGAGCGGGCTTTTGGCGTTGGGCGCGGTGAGAATATCGCGCCCGCGCAGCGAAGCCAGTGCCGACTGCCAGCGGTCCTTTGATTTGCACCCCCGTTCCTGCAAAAAGACAACCAAATCCCCAACGCTGACTACTTCCGCATTGGTCAGCAGTTCCGCCATCCCTTGCAGCACCTCG
>JAGQGA010000727.1 GCA_020432595.1 Anaerolineales bacterium
CGGCAATGGCAATGGGGCCAAGTCGGCCAACCATATAAACATCCACCACACTGACCAGGCTTTGCAGTAGGTTTGTGAGCAGCACAGGCAGCGCCAGCCGCCAAACAGTTTTGATAAGTTTAATATCCATTGGGTTAGCCAATCACTTCCAACTCTCCGTGGAGCGAGGCCAATGAATCAGCACCAACCCAAATGTCGAAGGCGGCTGCTTCCTGAATCCAACCGTTGGCATTGGTGCTCCAGTAAGTTAGCTCGTCGGGGCCGAGTGGGAACGCAACTGTTTTTGTCTCGCCCGGCTGAAGGGTAATACGTTCAAAGCCCTTTAACTCACGCATCGGTCGCGTATCGGTGCCCCATTTTTGATGGATGTAAAGCTGGACTACTTCATCACCAGCCATTTCGCCAGTATTGGTCACATCCACGCTAACCGTCACCCTTTCACCTACCTTGACCTGCGGAGCCGAAATCTGTAGGTTGGAAAACTCAAAGGTGGTGTAGCTCAGGCCAAAGCCGAAGGGATAGAGCGGCACGGGCAGGCCATCCCAGTAGCGGGGGTTGTACATTTGGCTGCCCTCTGGCGAGTGGGTTATATTGCGGGCGTAATAAAGTGGCGCGTGGCTGCCCTTACGCGGGAAGCTGACGGGCAGCTTGCCGCCGGGGTTCACGTCGCCAAAGAGAATGTCGGCGACAGCATGACCGCCCTCGGTACCGGGTTCCCAGGCTTCGAGGATGGCGGGAATGTGTTCGGCAGCCCAGTTGATGCTGAGGGGACGGCCGTTTAGCAGCACCAACACCACCGGTTTACCCAAATCTGCCACAGCCTTGAGCAGTTCCTCCTGCCGGCCGGGCAAGTCCAGCGAAGCCCGCGAAGCAGCCTCGCCAGCCATTAAAGCCGTCTCGCCCAGTACCATCACGACTAAATCGGCGGCGCGGGCAGTGGAAACGGCCGTTTGGAAGGCGGACTCGGATTCTTCAGGGGTTTGGGGTGGTTCGCCCGTATACCCAGCCATCAGGCTCTCAAACCAGGAGGGAATGTCACGCCGAATTTCGGAGCCGGGCGCGTAGCTGACCTCGGCCTCCGGCAGCTTGGCGCGTATGCCTGCCAGCACCGTCACCGCCGCCGGCTCATGACCAAAGACCATCCATGATCCCTCCGTGGCCGTCATCGAATCGGCCAACGGGCCAATTACGGCCACTTTTTGGAGATCGGTTTTTAGCGGCAGCAGCCCGCCTTCATTCTTGAGCAGCACCATCGAACGTTGAGCCGCCCATCGTGCTGTCTGACGATTTTCTGGTTGCGCCAAAACCTCTGCCAGCCGGTTTTCATCCACATATGGCTGCTCAAACAGCCCCATTCGGAACTTGATTGCCAGGATGGGGCGCACCAACTCTTCAATCTCGGCTACGGACAAGGCACCGTCGGCCACCAGCCCGGCCACGTTTTCGGGGTAGGTGTAGCTGGACATATCCATGTTGAGACCCGCTTTGATGCCGCGCAGAGCCGCATCACGCCGGTCGCGGGCATGACCCTGGATGAGCATGTTGCCGACGGCAAAGGCATCGGAGACGACAAAGCCATCAAAGCTCCATTCCTTGCGCAAGATCTGGCGCATGAGGAAGTGATTGCCGCTGGCGGGGACATCGTTGAGATCCATGTAGGCACTCATGAAGGTGGCTACGCCAGCCTTGACTGTAGCCTCAAAGGGTGGCAGGACAATGTTTCGCAGTTGGGTTTCCGATAAGTAAACGGGGTCATAGTCGCGGCCACCATCCGAGTAGCCGTAGCCAGCAAAATGTTTAGCACAAGCCAGCACCCGCTCTGGGTCAGCAACGTTGTCACCCTGGAAGCCACGCACCTGGGCTGCGGCCATGGCCGACCCCAAATAGGGATCTTCGCCAGCACCTTCGACAATACGACCCCAGCGGGCATCGCGGGCGATGTCAATCATGGGGGCAAAGGTCCAATGCAGCCCGGCGGCGCGGGCTTCCTTGGCAGCCACAGCTTGTGATTGTTCTGGTACGGCCGGATCCCAGGAGGAGGCCATTGCCAGCGGCACAGGGAAGATGGTGCGATAGCCGTGGATGACATCCAGGGCAAACAGTAAAGGAATGCCGGATGGACTTTCCTCGATGGCGATTTTTTGCAGTTCGTTGAAGCGTTGGGTGTTATTCAACCACAGCACCGAACCGGCTCCACCGGCGCGGATTTGATCTTCGGCTTTTGGCCCTGGGGCAAAATCGGCCCCGCCAACCTGATTAAGCTGCCCGATCTTTTCGGCGAGACTCATACGCCCCAACAGTGCCTCGACGCGCTCGGCAATTGTTGTCCCTGATTCTGTTGTGCTATTCATGTTCAACTCCTTTTTGTCGTTCCACATTCAGCGTATTAAACTACATATGCCCGTTTTATGCAGGGGCAACTTGGTCTTTATTGATACCGCCAATTATAATGGCTTTATGGGAATTCATGGAGTTAGATTAGAGTTGTTCCTTAATAAGACAAGTTGAAATTCCAAAGGGCGGCAGCAATGCTAATAACATCATCGTCAAAGGAGTCTTTGTGATTACGGAAGCGATGCACCAGAATGTTGTATCGTTTCAGACCACAAATAGCATTTTCAACAAAGACTCTGATTTTGCTGAGAGCTTGATTATCTGCCTTCTGCTCGTCTGTCAAAGATGGGTCAGGGTTTTTCTTGCTTTTGCGTGGTTTCTTGTGCGGCAGATGAATCTCATCACCCACGTACTCTTTAACAATACCTTGATAACCTAAATCAACAAGAACCCTG
>JAGQGA010000728.1 GCA_020432595.1 Anaerolineales bacterium
CATCTGATTCTGACGACAGGGCCATGCCCAGCGGCAAGATGGTTTCGCGTAAATCATCGGCCAGCTTTTTCATCTCGTTAAATGCTTGCAGCGAGGTGAGGTATTGCTCTTGCAGCAGCTTGGTTTGCAAAATGCCGTTGATTCGCGCCTGGAGCAAAATGAGGTTTTCCGGGTAGAGGAGATAATCCTGCACCCCTAGCTGTACCACTTCCGACACGCCCACCACGTCTTCAGGGGAGGCGAGGGCGATGATGGGGAGTTCGTGCCAGCGGGGATGGCGGCGGAGGAGAAAGAGGAGGGCGTAATTATCGGCCGTTAGCAGGGGCAGGCTGACCAGCAGCAAATCAAAGGGGATGTCGCGCTGGAGCAGGACAGCCATTTCTTGGCGACTGCCGGCGGTGTAAACAGCATACCAGCCCGACCGCTGCAGCGGTTCGGCCAGCGCCGCGCTGCGCGACTCATCGGGGTCGGCCAAAAGCAGGTTGGCATAGGAAATGGTCATAGAGGGGGGGAAGGGGGAATGGGTTCGTTGAAAAATAGAGCTGGCAGTGATTGGAGATTGGAGATTGGAGATTGGTGACTGGAAATCTCTAATCTTTCACCAAAGCCAAGTTGTTTATGAATGATCACTGGTACTTTACTAGTGAGGTTCTTGCCTGTAAAACAAACAACTTTGGCATATAAAAACGCACAGGCACTCAGGAAAAAATCTTTGCGCCTTTGCGCCTTTGCGTGAAACATCTTAGGTCTGGCTTGTTTAGGTTGCGGAAATGCCAAAAATTAATAGGCTGGCACCAGGGCAGGTTTCCGCTGGGCAATAAAGGTGCTGCGATTCCACCCGTTACGCCGCTCGTAGCGGAAGTTGTCTACGCCGCCCAGGGCGAGGTAGATGCCCAAACCACCGGGATGGCGGTCGTGGGGGGAGGCGTGGAGGGTGGCGGGTTGGGGACATTGGGTGGGGTCGTAGGGGGCGGCGGTGTCGTCGAGCTGGATTTTGAGCTGGGTGGGGGTAAAAACGGCCGTTATTCGCAGCCAACCCTCCTGCCCCGTTTTCGTAAACCCATGCGCCACAATATTGGTCGCAATCTCATCTACCGCCAGCCGTAGCCGATACGCCGCCCGTTCATCAAGCTGCGCCATCTCTGCCGCTGTCAGCACATACTCCACAATATCGCCTAAATATTCTGGTTCACCAGGAACCGTCAACGCCTTCATCCGCATCTCTTCACTTTCCCACGCATATCACTACCGATCTTGATTCCATCATAAACTGATTTTGGTTCTGAATCAAGCGTTCATTACCAACTTCACATATATCATACGGTGACGGAGCACTACTGTTGGCAAATAAGTACCATTTTTTGCCCAATGGCAGCCGGGGCAAGTCAAACAGATGGCAATCCCAGTGCATATTCATCGCCACATAAATGTAATCATCTGGCGCATACCCGCTTTGGGCGTGCTGCCCACACAGCATAAACGCCAGCGTCCGCCCATAGCTCGCCCAGTTTGGCCGCCACGCCTCCTCACTATGCCAGGAAATATCGGGGTAGCCACTGCCCACCGCATCCCGGTGTTGAAAATGGGTACGATTACGTAAAATCGGGTGGGCATGGCGAAAAGCAATGCACTGCTGAAAAAAGCGGAACAAATCTTGGTTTTGCTTTAATAACTCCCAATTAAACCAGCTTAGCTCGTTATCCTGGCAATAGGTGTTATTGTTGCCCTGCTTAGACTGACCCACCTCATCCCCCATCAGGATCAGCGGCACGCCCTGGCTCACCATCAAAATGGCAATGGCATTGCGGATCATTCGCTGCCGCAAGCGGCTGATAGCGGGGTCTTTGGTATCTCCTTCCCAACCGCAGTTCCAACTGTTGTTGTCGTTGGCACCGTCCTGGCTTTGCTCACCATTAGCCCAGTTGTGTTTTTCATTGTAGGAAAAGAGGTCAGTCAGCGTAAAACCATCGTGGCAGGTAACAAAATTGACAGACGCAATGGGGCCACGCTCTGGGTATAGGTCGGGCGAACCCTGAATGCGTTGCGACATTTCCCACAGTTGGCCGGTGTCACCACGCAGGAATTTACGCAGGGTGTCGCGGTATTTGCCGTTCCATTCGCTCCAACGGCCGTATGAGGGGAATGAACCCACCTGATACAGTCCACCCGCATCCCACGCCTCGGCAATGAGCTTGGTGCGCCCCAGCACGGGGTCATAGGCCATCGCTTCCAGCAGCGGCGGGTTAGAGAGCGGCTCGCCGTTGGCATCGCGCCCCAAAATGGAGGCGAGGTCAAAGCGGAAGCCATCTATGTGAAATTCGGCGACCCAGTAGCGCAAACAGTCTAGCACCATGTTGCGAACGATGGGGTTGTTGCAGTTGAGGGTGTTGCCGCAGCCGCTGAAGTTGTAATAACGGCCGTCTGGCCGCAGCATGTAGTAGGTTTTGTTGTCAATGCCGCGCAGCGACAGCGTGTGGCCGTCTTCCCCGCCTTCGCCAGTGTGGTTAAACACCACATCCAAAATAACCTCGATGCCGTTTTTGTGCAGCAGCTTAATCAATGCCTTAAATTCATCCACCTGCATCCCCAGCTCGCCGGTGGCGGCGTAGCCCGCTTTGGGGGCAAAAAAGCCAACGGGGCTATAGCCCCAATAGTTGTGCAGCGGGTCACCGCTGTCGGGATTGACAAAGTGGCTCTCGAATTCATCAAACTCCTGAATGGGCATGAGTTCGACGCAGTTCACCCCCAGTTCTTTGAGATAGGGGATTTTGTCGCGGATGG
>JAGQGA010000729.1 GCA_020432595.1 Anaerolineales bacterium
AAGGGGCTGGAACCACCGACACCAGCTCCCCAATGGCAAACGGGGGCGTTTGTTGTTATACGCAATGAAACGGGGCAGGTGCTGTGGGTGAAACGAACGGATAAGGATGTGTGGAACTTGCCGGGTGGCGGGCGGGAAGGGCTAGAAACGCCGTGGGAAACGGCCGTTCGTGAAACTTATGAAGAAACCGGCCTTACCGTAAAGCTAGACAAACTGGCCGTTATCAACGTCTATCATAACCAGGCCAACATGGTGTTTACCTTTACCGCCCACGCTACGGGCGGTACGCTCACCACCGGCCCCGAAGCCGCCGATTTTGCCTATTTTACCCCCGGCTCCGAACCCCCCAACACCATGCCCCAGCACGTTGAGCGCGTTGCGGATGCGCTCAACGGTGGGGGAACAAGCTTCCGGCTGCAAGAGCCGTAGGGGAAAAGTAATCAGTTTTACTGGTCACTGGTCACCGATTACTGGTTACTGAGTACGCCGCAGCGACCAATCATCCATAAACCAGCCGTTGTTGAGAATAGCGTAGCGACCGCGAATAGCAACACCTAGGCGCACGGTTTGGTTTTGGCTAACGGTAAAGGTGTGGCTGAGGGTATTGCGCTGACCAACGGCCGTTTGTTGCCACGCCGTCCGCTGACCGCCCACCACAAAGGCCACCTCGCCAGCGTCAGAAGTTGCCCACACTTTGGTTGTGCCATTAACGGCCGTTACCAAATCCGGGAACAAATTCACCGTCAGCCGATACGTCCCCGGTGCCAGCACCACATCCGTCAGCAGCCGGTAGCTAATCGCCCCGCGCCCCTTAAAAATCTTCACCGTTTGGTTGCCATCCCAAATAAACAGCCCATGTTCGTTGGGTGGCAAATAGGCCGCTGGCAGCACCCGCGTCTCCGGCCGCACGTACACATCCCACGGCTGCGTGCCAAACCCCGTTGGCCCTTCATCCCATTCAAATAGCCATTGATTAGGCAATTGCAGCTCCGGCACCCCGTTCAAATTGTACCAGCCCGCCTCAAACGAGCCGTTGGGCAGCAAATTAGCTCCCGTGGGTGCGGGCGGCGACGGTGGCAGCGGGGTAGGCGGGTTATCGGTTGGTGGCGGCGGGGTTGGGGCTGAACCGGTGCCAGGAATGACCAGCACCCGCCCCACGTAAATTAGGTTTGGGTTGCCGATGTTGTTTGCCTGCACCAGAGCCAGCACGGTGGTGCCAAAACGGCGGGCTATGCTAGCTAACGTGTCGCCACGCTGCACGGTGTAACGGGTTTGGTCGCCGGTAGGCGAAGGTGGCGGTGGAGCAGGTGCCCCGTTAGCATCGGGAACGACTAGCTGTTGTCCACTGTAGATAAGATCGGGGTTGGCAATGTTGTTGCGCTGCACCAGTGTTTGCACGGTGCTGCTAAAGCGGCGGGCAATGGCGGCCAGGGTGTCGCCATTTTGCACGGTATAGAGGGTGTCGGCGGCAGCGGTAACGGCCGTTAACAGCAGCAACACCCCCACCAAGGTTAAAACAGGTAGCTTTTTCATGGTACCTCCCACAAAATTTGTCAGGAGGAGCGTACCACACTCCTATTCTAGGGACGGTGAATGAGCTGTTAATTGCCTGTAAAAAAAGAGCGTCAAGCTATTTTGGCAAAAATCATGGTATCGCGCAGATCGCCGCTAACGTGGTGCCGGCCGTCTTGCCGCAGGGTGGCCTCATGTACAAAACCGACTTTGGGCGGAATGGCAGCGCTACGCACGTTGTTGGCATCGCAGCGAATTTCGACTCGTTTGGCACCCAGGGTTTCAAAGGCGAACTGAGAAACGGCCGTTACCGCCTCCTTAATATACCCCTGCCTCGCAAACCGCGTCCGCACCCAATACCCAATCTCAAATTTTGGCACCGCCCAATCAATCCGATGCAGCCCACTTCCCCCCACCACGGTATTCGTCCCCCGCAAAAACAGCATCAGCCACAAATCCTCCCGCGTCAAAAACCGAGCATGACCCCGCCGCACATTCTCCTCCACTTGCTCCAACTTCTGTTCCCCCACCGCCCACGGCAGCCACGGAGCCAACTCTGCCTGCGATTCTACAATCGCTGCCAACAATTCCGCCCCATCTCCCGGCAGCGGGCCGCGAATCGTCAACCGCTCACTATCAAAACTATGTGGGAAATCCTGCAAAATTGGTACTGTCATAAAAATCCCTTCATACATAGTGGCTGGTCGCTAGTTGCTGATACAAGCCACTAACCACCCGCCGCCATTTTCATTAGACATTATCGGAATTAACTTTATGTCACGCAAAGACGCAAAGGAAAAATGCTTTGCGTCTTTGCGACTTTGCGTGAGAAATTCTTATTTCTGATAATCTCTATTCTCAGTGATCGGTCATCCGTCATCTGACGCTCGTCACACTCACCGCTATTCTGCTTCAACAAAACGTAATCCCGCCACCAATGCCCGCAACCCGGCGCTAATCCGCTCCAAGGAAAACCCCCGCACCTGCCGCTGAAAGAGAAACACATTCGCCCGCAGCGAGGCCAACAGAGCATCAGCAATATACGCCACATCCAATTGGGGCAACAGCTCCCTTGCCTCAATTGCTTGGCGCAGCAGCCCACTCGTGGTCATGTGCAGCCAAAAATGGGGCACTTGCAAATCATAATTGCCCAACAGCCCCTCACGCTGCACTTCGTCCAGCAGCGGCGCGTGGTCTTCAATAAAATAAACAAGCGCATCCAAAAATTGGTCAAGCTGCCCCAGCGGTGTTACACCTTCGG
>JAGQGA010000072.1:0-9319 GCA_020432595.1 Anaerolineales bacterium
TCGCCAACTTTTGGCGTTTGTCCGTGAGAAGTTCCCCGATTTTGTAGAGCAATGGCCCGCCCCCCCGCCAGTTTGGCGTATCAACCCAGATCAAGAAACGTAACAAATTTGGTGAAGATGAGAACGGCCGTTTTTCCCCACCACCTCAACCATGCCCATCGCTTTAAGCGTATAACTAATTCGCGTAGCCAATCTGGTGTCGCAGCCAACGACTTTGGCAAGCTGTTTGTTGGTGAATGGCTGCGGCAGATTGGGTGGCAAGACGGCCAGATAATCGGCCTGGCCGTGGAAGGTGTGGCTGTCCACTACTTGCAGCAGCCGCTGATCGTGGAGGCTTTGGCGGCCGCGTCGCCAGCTTCCCTGCCCATCGTCGCGCCACACCTCTTCCTGGTGCGTCAGCAGCACGGTAAGGGTGAGGTTGGGGTGGGGCAGCAGGTGGGGAATGCGGGTGAGTTCGTTGAAGATGTCGAGCATTTGACCCCGCTTGGGGGATTTGCGGCGGCTGATGGGTTCGCCAACGGCCGTTTCTTTCACAATCCACTTGCTTTGCGGGACGGGGTGGTAGAGGTGGATGGGGTGATCATCCAGCAGCCGCGCCAGCTTGCTTTTCATGGCATACAAATGGCGGGTTTGGATTTCAATCAACTGCTCGCCGCGCACAATGTCAATGACAAACCGCCCCAGTTTGACCTCAAACTGGTCGGCCGGCTGCGCCAGCCACGTTTTGAGTTCGGCGTGGAGGGATTTTTCGGCAAGGGTTCCGATTGATGAGTTAGGCATAAAAAAATTGGACACGGAAGGACACGGAAGATTGGTTTTTAGGAGGTTTGTTTGGTTGTCCAGCCGAGAAGTCCTTTGTGATCGTTGTCGTATAGCTTGCGTTTTAGTTGGGCGTTTGGCCCAAAATTAAGAAGCAGGCCAACTTCAAAGGTTGTTGCTTTGAGATAGTTGAGCAATTGGGCTTCGTGTTCTGGCAACAGGGTGCGGACAGATTTTAGCTCTACGATGACAGCATTTTCAATCAGGAGATCGGCAACATAGTCACCGATAACAGCACCATCATAAAAAACCTTGATCGCAGCTTGTTGTTGCACAGCCATATTCTTCTTGCGTAACTCAATTGCCAAAGCATTCTCATAAATTTTTTCAGAGAATCCATAGCCAAGTCGCTTATGAACATACCGAAACGACCCAATAATTACCTGCGTAATATCCTGATGTTTTCCTACAATCATCTCCGTGTCCTTCCGTGTTTTTCCGTGTCCTATTTTTTCTTAACAAGCGGCAAATAGTCAGCAAAGGCAGGTGTAGGAGTGCAGGGCGGGGGCTGCGTGGGGATGGGCAGCATCATTTGGTAAAGGTTGTTGTTTTCATTACTTTCGGCAACCTGCTGGGTGGCATCCACAAAAACGGTGGTTTGGGCGGCGGAACTGCTAAACCAGATGGTGGTGGTTTGCCCAGCCGGCAGACTGCTTTCGACCGCGAGTTGCTGGCTGCCGTTGAGTTCAACGATGAAGGGGGCGGCGTTGGCGTTGCCCTGGTTGGCAATCCAGACGCGGGTGCCAAGACCGCCAGTGGAGCCACAGCCTGTGGATTCGAGGGTGATGAGGGCGTGGGTGACGAGGAGATCGGGGAGGGTGCCGGGAACGGCCGTTTGTGTCGCTGTCGGTGTCGGTGTGACGGTAAACGTTGCCGTGGCCGTTGGCGTATTGCTGCTAGGGGTGGGGGTATCGGTGGCGCTGCTGTCTACCAGGGTGACGGTGGCGAGCAGGTCATTACGGCCGTTAACCCCATCCCAAACCCCCTCGTTGGCAAAGCGAATGGTGCCTTGGGGAATGGCCGAAGCGACATCGCGCAGCCGCAGGCTGAGGCGATAATCACCGAGGGGCGCATTGTTGAGGGTGGTGCTAAAGCTGAGCGTGTGGTCACTGCCGGGCAGCCACAGGCGCGGGTCTTCACTGAGCAAGAAGACGGTGCGCGAGAAGCTGGTTTGCTGGTGTTGGAAGGTTAGCTCGATGCGGTATGGTTTGTAAGGGGCAGCAAAGCCGTCGTTGTGGATGATAATTTCGCCGCTGATCGGTTCGCCGCTGCGGATAATATCGCTGTACTGCCCTTCAACCAGACGGAAGCGGTAGCCGAGCCGCTGCTCAATCTCGCCCAAGCAGCCGCCGCTGACCCAGCTTGCCAGCACGTCGGGATGGTAGTCAAGGTTTAGGTAGCTCCAGTGGAGTTGGCTGAGTTCGGAAACGGCCGTTTCACACAGCGAGCGCGGCGGGTTGGGGTTGCACGTTTCGCCCCCCTGCGGCACATACAGCGTTTCGGCGGCTACATACGCCTTGTCGGCGGCAATGGAGCCGTCGCGGTAAGTGCCAAAATCGGTGTCGCTGGCGAGGAAGCAGTCGTTGTGGTGGCCGACGCGGGCGAGGTCGCTGCCGCTAAAAGCATCGGCCGCGCCGATAGGGTTGCTGGTGCCAAACATCGCCTGTTTGCCATGCGGAGAACGAATTTGCACTTGGTGAACCGTGGGCATCATGTCCAGCAGCCGCTGCAAAATTTCCAGCCGGTTGGCGTGCTGTTCGGGCGAGATGACCCACGGCGTGGCCGGGTCGTCTACAAAGTGGTCGGTGTAGTACCATTCCCCCCACACGCCAATAAAGCCCGCTTGCAGCACGGCAATCACATCGGCATTGGCCTGAATCAGCGGTTCTAGCTGGTCAATGTGCGCCAGAATTTGCTCTTTGCTGGCATCGCCAAAGGGGGGCTGCTCGTTGGCGGGCAGTTGGTCGGTGTAGGCAAAGCGCAAAATGCACTTTAACCCGGCGGCGCGAACGGTGTTGAAGTTGTCCTGCAAATGGTCAAGAAAATCCTGGCTGATGGAGGCGTTGACAAAGCTGTCGAGGTAGTTGATGCAGTACAGCAGGGTGAGATTTTCATTGCTGCGGTATGTTTCCAACAGACCGAGGTCATAGTCAGTGGGGCTGCTGGCGCGGGTTTCGATGTAATGATAGAAGCCGCGTTCGGGGTTGGGGAAGGTGACGCTGCTGGGGGTGTAGGTGATGGTGGTTTGGTTGGGGGCAGCACTGGCTTGCCAGAGCAGGATGGTGGTTGAAAGCAGTAGAAGGGCGAAAAATGGGAAGAGAAACGGCCGTTTCATAGCAAATTTTCCTCTTTGGGGTTGGCAATAGGCTCATCTCAACATGGCAAGACTGCGTGGTTTGCCCAGAGGATTGTACTATGAAAATGGGGAAATGTCTTGAGGGTGGAAAAACGGCCGTTTTCCCAAAAAAGATTTGGGCACGTGATGCGTAAGATACGCACCACGCACGCCATTACGCGGGGTCGTTCACCATGCTGATGCCACTGCCTTGTTCTTGCTGGTGGGCATCCATCAGGTCAAAAATATCTACGGTACGGTTAACATCCTCCCACTCGCCATTGATGACGCGTGGCTCCCTGAGGGTGACGATAAAAATATCCTTGCCGAGATACATTGACCCAGATACACGACCACGGGTGCGGTCGTTGTATTGCAGCAACTCATCGAGCGCCTCTTTAATGCGCACGGTTGGTTTAGTTGGGTATTCTGCCATGATCTCCTTGCTCAATCAATCTGATATTCTCTGTTGGCATTGTACTGCTCTTGCTGTTTCAAAAGTGTAAAGAAGGCGTTAGTTGCATCAGAGCTTTGTAAGAAAGCTGTGAAATCCATTTTGCAGGTCATGTGACCAACGGCGTTGGGGAATGTGACCGCGAATATGACTTCTGGCACATCCAAAAACGGCCGTTTTCCCCTATCCTAACACCATATTGTTAAGAACCATCTGAAGAGATAGACACAACTTTGTCACACTCGTCATGAAATTGTAAAGGAGATAACAGGTCATGAAAGCAAAACAAGAACGAACGGTTGGGGGCTTGATTCTGATTGGGATTGGGGTTTTGGCACTGCTGGGGCAATTTGCCGACCGCATACAGCTTGATTTTGGCATGTTTATTGTGCCGATGATTGGCGCAGTGCTGCTGCTGGCGGGCATCCTCACCCGCAACCCCGGAGCCATCATTCCCGGCGGCATCATGAGCGGCATTGGCCTGGGCATTTGGCTTATCACTGGGCCGTTTAGCGACATGCCAGGCGATTTGGAAGGTGGGGTGTTTATGCTGGCGTTTGCGGCGGGCTGGCTCCTGATTGTGGCAGCAACGGCCGTTTTCACCCCCAAAGCCCACCTCTGGCCCCTCATCCCCGCCGCCATCATGGCTCTCATCGGCGGCGGCATTCTCTACGGCGACCCCTTCTTGCAACTGCTGTCGCTGGCAGGCAAGCTATGGCCGCTGGCCCTCATTGCTGGTGGGTTGCTGGTTATCAACGAAGCGCGGAAACGGGAAAAAACGGCCGTTTTGTAAGCAGTAGAAAGTAGGGCGTAGGGCGTAGGGCGTTTTTCTCCCTACACCCCACACCCCACTCCCCACAATTTACGGCCGTTCCCCCACCACCACACTCATCTCCTGCACTTGCCCCCCACGCACAATCCGCACCGGCACCGACTGCCCCACAGCATCACCCGCCAACTGAGCCACCAAATCCTCATGTCTTTGAATCGCCTGCCCGTTAAAGGTAACAAGCGTGTCGCCCAGCGTCAGCCCCGCCTGTTCCGCCGTGCTGCCCGCCTCCACCGACACCACCAGCAGCCCCCGCTTTTGCCCCAGCGACGCTACTAACGATTCCGGCAGACGCACCCGCTGCGTGCTAATGCCCAAATAACCCCGCCGCATCCGTCCATGTGCCAGCAGTGCTTCCGCCACCCGCGCCAGCGTGGGAACCGGGACAGCGATGCTGTGGCCGGGCAGCAGGGCTGAACTGTTTAGCCCGATTAATTCCCCACCCGCGCTTACCAATGGCCCACCAGAAAAACCAGGGTACATCACCACATCCGTTTGCAAATATCGTTCAATTTGCCCACCATGCGGTGTGCGCCACTCGCCACCCAGCGCACTGATGATGCCCAATGTGGCCTGAACGGATTGACCCGGCCGGCCGAGCGCCAACGCCAAATGCCCCACCCCGCGCTTATCCTTGCTCACCTCCGTAAACGGGGTCAATCCACTGGCCTCCGCCTTTAAAACGGCCAAATCAGTGGACGGATCACGCCCCACCAGCGTCGCCGCCACCGTTTCCCCTGTCGGCAGCCCCACCTGAATCTTCTCATCCCGATGCACCACATGGTGGGCAGTAATAATATGGCCGTCGGCCGACCAAACAATGCCGCTGGCGGGCATTCGCCGCCGCGCCTCCACCCGCACCACCCCGGCACTGGCCTGTGCCACTATGTCAGCCAACTGGTCAGAAAGTGCTGTTAAAGCTGTTGTCATGCGCTTGTCTCCTTTGTCGTTGGGCGATGGCTCTAACCATCGCCCAACGAATTTTTATTTTCTAATCACAAAATATCCCGTAGCTGTCTTCCATAATAATCTGTTTAGGTATGACAGGCATCGGCTGTCTTGGTGGGGAGCAACCTGGAAATTTGGCTAGGAACGGCCGTTCTTTCTGGTATAATCCCTCCGTTTGACAAATTTACGAAAAGAGTAGCAAGTTTATGACACGAAACGATTACATTTGGTTACTGGTCATCATTGCCGCCACCGCTGCTGGCATCTGGGTCATGCAGAACCCCGACTACCCGGTGCGACAAGGCCTCGATCTTCAGGGCGGCCTCCAGGTTTTGCTGGAAGCCGACGTACCCGAAGACCAGGAAATCACCACCGAAGAAATGGACACCGTGCGCCAAATCATTGACCAGCGCGTCAATGCCTTTGGTGTAACCGAGCCATTGGTGCAAGTGGAAGGCGCACGCCGCATTTTGGTAGAACTTCCCGGCATCGAAAACCCCGAAGACGCGATTGCTCTGGTGCAAGAGACTGCTTTATTGGAGTTCGTGGATAGTGGTAATACGCCGCTGCCCGAAGGGCTGTGCATTCGCACCAATCTTAGCGATGGCCCCTCGCGCTGTGAAGCCAACAACCCCCCAGGCACAGAAGTCCCCACCTTTGAAACCGTTATGACAGGTGCGGGTCTGCTCCATGCCAACGCTGAATTCCGGCAGCTGCAGGGCAACTTTGTCAGCTTTGTGCTAAAGCCAGAAGAAAGCCAGATTTTTGCCGACTACACGCGCACACACCAGGGGCAGTTTTTAACCATCGTGTTGGATAAACAGGTGGTTTCCAGCCCACAAGTCAACGCTGTCATCGAAGATTCAGGGGTCATTACCGGCAACTTTACCCCTGACGAAGCATCCAAGCTGGCGTTGCAACTGCAATTTGGCAGCCTGCCCATTCCCCTGCGAATTGAAAGCACGCGGCAAGTGGGAGCCACGCTGGGTGAGCAATCTATCGCCGCCAGTATCCGCGCTGGCACCATCGGCGTAGCAATTGTGCTGCTTTTCATGCTCGTTTACTATCGGCTTCCCGGCTTCCTGGCCGATATTGCCCTGCTCATTTACGCCCTGCTTAACTTTGCCGTCTTCAAATTTGTACCCGTTACATTGACATTGCCTGCGATTACCGGCTTTTTGCTTTCCACTGGTATGGCGGTAGATGCCAACATTCTGGTATTTGAACGCATCAAAGAGGAGCTACGCAAGGGTGCGACCCTGCGCGAATCTATCATTACCGGTTTTGACCGAGCGTGGTCTTCGATTCGGGATTCCAACATTGCCACGCTGGTGATTTGTTTCATCCTGTGGACATTTGGGCGGAATTTTGGCGCAAGCGTGGTGCAGGGGTTTGCCCTGACGCTGGCAATTGGGGTGGTGATTAGCATGTTTACGGCCGTTATTATCACCCGCACCTTTGTTCGCTTTGTCATTGGTCGTGCCGCCACCTGGCTGCGTCAGCGTCGCTGGCTTCTTGGTGTTTAAGGAGATGGTACATCAAAATGTTTAACTTTATGTTTAACCTCGTAGAAAAACGCCGCACCTACTTCATCTTCTCTGGCACCATTATTTTGCTAGGGATTGCGGCCATGATTTTTTCCCTCGTCGAGACGGGTTCCCTGTTTCGCTTAGGGGTCGATTTTCGCAGTGGTACCCGCTTTGAAGTCCAGTTCACCGAACTGGTGCAGGAAAATGATATTCGGGCGGTGTTTAATGATTTTGGCGTTAACAACCCTTCAGTGATCGCCCTTATTGGCGAAGGGCTGGAAAATTCGTGGCAAATCCGCTCCGAGTTTGTTTCGCCAGAAACGGCACAGGCGATTGAGGCGGCACTGGCCGAGCAGGTAGCCCCGCTGGTGCCGGGTACCACCCAAGTGCAGTCGGTTAGCCCATCGGTAGGGCAGGAGGTAACGCGGGCGGCATTTGTGGCCGTGGCCGTGGCGGCGGTCATCATCCTCATCTACATCATGGTGGTGTTTCGCCAGGTTCCTAATCCGTTCCGCTATGGGGCGTGTGCGGTGGTGGCAATGCTCCATGATCTGTTTGTGATCTTTAGCTTTGCTGCTCTTACCGGGGTGATTTTGGGCTGGGAGGTGGATGCGCTGTTTTTAACGGCCGTTCTCACCGTCGCTGGCTTTTCCCTGCAAGACACCATCGTGGTGTTTGACCGCATTCGGGAAAACATTGCCAAACGGCCGTTTGAGAAATACGAAACCCTGGTCAACCGCTCCATCCTCGAAACCATCCACCGGTCGTTGGCAACCCAGCTTAACGCCATGTTTGTCATGGTCGCCATTCTCCTCTTTGGTGGGGCTTCCATCAAACCGTTTATCGCCGCCCTCTTCATCGGGCTTCTCAGCGGCACCTACAGCTCCATTTTTACGGCCGTTCCCCTGCTCGTCGCCTGGGAAAAGAATGAGATTCCCTTTTTAAAGGCATAGTTTTCAGTAATCAGTAATCGGTAATCAGTCAAAACTGGTTACTGGTTACTGATTACCGATTACCGAACTCGTGAGCCGTTTTTACATCATCCTGCTGCTTCTTTTGCTAACGGCGTGCGGCCAGCCGACCGCAGCGACACCGACTCCTGGCAGCAGCGGCGAAACGGCAGTTAACGCTTCATCAGCACCCCCCATCACCCTCCCTGCCACCTTCACCCCCATTCCCGCCGACACCCCACGCCCCACACCCAACACCCCACTCCCCACCCCCGCTCTCATTGTCACCGCCACTCCCATCGCCTTTGACCAAACCGTGGTGGAGCTGCGCCTCACCATTCCGGCCATTGGGCTGGACAGGCGGCTGGAGGGAAAGCTAGGCGGCACGGTGATCGTGGCTGATGAAGCCACGGGGCTAATTTTGCAGCGCAGCAGCGAAGGCCATGTGGTGGCCGATTTGCGTCAGGTGCTGCCTACGCTAGAACTCGCCCCGCTGCCGGAAGGGTGTGGTGCGTGCGTGGCCTTCAGCTACAGCCTGCCGGAAGATGGGCTTAGCGGCAGCGGCTGGCTGCAAAGTACCCAGCTTTTGGCAAGCGTGGAGCGTTATTTTAGCAGTGTTTTTGGCCCTCATTTCCCGCCGGGTACCGTTGCCGGGCTGCACCGCGCCCCGTCTCCTTATGCGCCGGGGCACACGGTAGCGGTGGATGAAAACGGCCGTTTGTGGATCTACCTTGCCACCGATGACCAAATCCCCTCGCCCAGCAGTGCCAACCCAGCCGTGCTGGCTGCGGCCGAGGCACTGCGTGGTGCCGAACTCGCTCCGGCTTATGAAGTGGCCTGTGCGGGCGGTGTTACCACAGAAACGCTCTGGCTCTATGACCGATCTATTCAACTACTGTGCCCGGAATTTGCCTTGCCCAACATCTTGCAGCCCCTGTATTTGGCCCTGGACAGTGCCATTGCTCCCCAGCTTGCGGCACTAGATGGGCCGGAGCGTCCTCCAGCGCGGCTGCCGCTGGCCGCCTTGCTCGATTATCGCCGCGCCGATGGGGTGCGGCTGACGCTGCTGGCCGATGGTGGCGCGGTGGTTGCAGCCGACAGTGTGATCACGGCTACCTTGCCCCTTTCGCAAACGATGGGGTTGGTCAACAGCTTGCTGGCATCAGGCGAGCTACAGCCAGGGTTGACCAGCTTTGGCGACGCAACGCCGGGGTACCATCACCTGCTGGTGCGCGGGTCAAATGGGGTGGTGGATGGAAGCTGGCCGGGAGAAACGGCCGTTTCGCTGTTGGCCGACCTCGATGACTTGCTGCAGCAATGGCTCACTGTGGCGGTAACACCCACCGCAGCCGCCCCCACTCCAGAGGTAACAACAACCCCAACGCCCGCTCCCTAGTCAGATTTGTTTGAAAGTCGTATACTACTTTTATTGGGCAGGGCCTCACTGCACTAATT
>JAGQGA010000072.1:9418-14021 GCA_020432595.1 Anaerolineales bacterium
TAAGGAATACACCATGATGAATTCATTCTCCCTTCGAGCACAAGTAGTGGGCGTGTTCATTAGTTTGGTTGTGTTGTTTTTGCTTGTTGCGTGCAGCAATGCCCCAACCCCTGCTCCGGCAGAGGCGGCAACGCCACAGGTTATTGTCGTCACCGCGACACCGGATGCTGCTGAGGTTGCTGTGGTCAATTCTCCCGTCCCCATTGAAGTGACGGTGATGATGACCGTGGTGGTGACAGCGACACCGGGGGAAGAAACGGCCGTTGCTCCCACCGCCACCGAGGAACAGACCCCAGCACCCACGGTTGAACCTACAAGCACGCCGCTGCCTGAACCAACCGCCACCCCCAGCCCCACGCTTGAACCTACGCCTTTGCCCGTGCCGCCGCCCGATTGGCTGGTTTATCTCAACTATTTTCGTGGTTTGGCCGGGCTGCCAGATTTAATAGAGAACGTGGATTACTCTTTTGGGGACAGCAACCACAGTCGTTATATGGCAAACACCAGCCGGTTGACCCACTTTGAGCGGGAAGATGTGGAATGGTTTAGTTCAGAGGGTGATCAAGCGGCGCGTAAAAGCAACTTAGCGGCCAGCCAGGTGGCTTCATCGCCAGATCAATGGGCGGTTGAATATTGGGTTTCGGCACCCTTCCACCTCATTCCCATTATTGATCCAACGCTAAATGAAGTAGGCTTTGGTGTGTACCGGAGTGCTGGCAATACCTATAACATGACGGCCGTGTTAGACGTGCTGCGCGGGGTACACCGTAGTAGTGAGCCTGTGAACTACCCCATACTGTTTCCCCGCGATGGAGGAGAAACATGGGTAATACGCCACAGTTTGTTTGAATACCCCAATCCCAAAACAAGTTGCCCTGGCTACCCCAACTATCCTGACCCGGTGGGCGCGCCGATTGTGGTGCAAATTGGTAGTGGCGATCAAACACCTCGTGTGTCGGCTCACAGTATCTCGGTTGATGGAGTTGAGTTGCCGCACTGTATTTTTGATGAGACAAATTATGTCAACCCGGATGAAACGCAGCAGCGTGTCGGCCGGCTGATTTTGGATTCACGGGATGCGATTGTCTTGATGCCACGCAATCCATTTGTACCTAACACACAGTATGATGTGCGGCTGGTGGTGAATGGGCAGGTAATTGAGTGGAGTTTTACGGCCGTTAATAAGCCCAAGAATTAGTGATTGGAGATTGGAGAGTGCCCAATCTCCAATCTCCAATTTCCTTCCCATGCACGCTGTTTATTTGAAAAATGGGCGGCTTACTGTCCGCACGGATTACCCACTACCACCGGCTCATCCTGGGGAGGCGATATTGCGAGTGCGGCTGGCGGGCATCTGTGCCACGGATTTGGAACTGGTGAAGGGGTATGCCAGGTTTACGGGGGTGCTGGGGCATGAGTTTGTGGCTGAAGTGGTGGCGGTGAATGGGTCGGAGGAGGAGCAGGCGCGGTGGAACGGCCGTTCCGTGGTCAGCTCCATCAACATTGGCTGCGGCAGTTGCCCCATCTGTCAGCAAGACGGCCCCGAACATTGCCCCAACCGGCAGGCGTTGGGCATTCACGGGCGGGACGGAGCCTTTGCCGAATATCTCACTGTTCCCATTGCCAATTTGCACGAAGTTCCTGCTGGCGTGGCCGATGAGGCGGCAGTGTTTACCGAGCCGTTGGCTGCGGCACTGCGGATTCGAGAGCAGGTGGTGGTGGGGTCGGGGGAAAAAACGGCCGTTATTGGCCCCGGCCGATTGGGGTTATTGGTGGGACAAATGTTGGCACTGACGGGCAACGAGGTCATCATGCTAGGGCGCAGCCAATCTTCTCTGGGGCTACCTGCCCAACTGGGGCAGACAACCGCGCTGGCCGAAGACCTACCTGACGACAGCTTTGGGCTTGTTGTGGAAGTAACCGGCAACGAGGCTGGCTTTGCCCAGGCGCTGCGGCTGGTGCGTCCACAGGGCACCATCATCCTCAAAAGCACCTTTCACGGCCTTCCCCGCGTTGATTTAACCAAACTGGTGGTCAGCGAAATCAAGGTGGTGGGGTCACGCTGCGGCTCCTTCGCCCCCGCGCTGCGGCTGCTGGCAAACCATGCCATTGCCACCACCCCCCTCATTGACGCAACCTACCCCCTTACCGAGGCACAAGCCGCCTTCACCCATGCCGCCCAGCCCGGCGTACGTAAAATTCTCCTGCGACCAGCCACATTTTCATCGTTAACTGACTGATTACTGCCCCATACCCTGACCTTAAGCAGGTTCTTAAGTCGCATCTCGCACACTAAAGACGATCCGAACTTTCACGCACGGGTGCAATATAAGTAGCCAGCAACCCGGTAGGTCTATCCCGAGGAGAGCCAAACGAAAGCGTATTGAACACCTAACCTGTGCGTGTGGATGGAGTAATGGCGTATGTCTTCTTCTTCTGCTTCAGCCAAACAAACGTGGCGAAAAATAAAACGAAAAGTGCTGCAGCCAACGGTGGCGCGGCTTGATATTGAGCTGGAAAACTTGCGATCCAGTGATTTTGTCCAATATCGTGAATGGGTCATGAATTATGTGGGGCAATTACCGCTCAATGGGTTTGCACAACGGCCGTTTCACACCTCTTTTGTTGAACCCTTGCTCAGTTATCAGCGGGGATCAACGCTTATGCGGCGCAAATTGCCCCGCTGGATGCGGAGCAAGCCCCACACCTTGCCCCAGTTTTTAGCAAACGACCGCATCCACAAGCACAATCTGCTGATTACCGGCGAGCCGGGGATGGGTAAGACAACCCTGCTGCGGCATGTGGCCTGGCAAATGGCGCACGATGGCTTGGGCGACCCCAAGGTGAAGCTGCCGCTTTTGCTGGTGGTGCAGCCGATGGCGGAGACCTTGCTGCGGCAGCCGGACCGGACGCTGGTGCAGTTGGTGCAAGAGCAATTACGGCTGACTGGCTTTGCTGTAGAAGTAGCATGGCTCACGGAACAGTTGCAAAACGGCCGTTTTGTGCTGCTATTTGACGGGTTGGATGAGATTGTCAACCCCGAAGCGTGGATGCTCTTTCTAAGCTGGCTGGATGAACAGGCATTGCTGTTTAAAAAGAACCAGTTTGTTGCCACAACGCGCCCTTATGTGGGGAACAGCGACCAGTTGACAGCATGGACAACGCTGGCTCTACAGCCATTTTCCCTGGCCCAGCAGCAAGAGTTTGTGCAGCAGTGGGGGTTGCCCAATGCAGAAGCGTGGCTACAGCAGCTTTCAGGTTTGGCCTCGCACCCATTTATGTTGACGCTTTTGACGCAGTTGCAGCAGCAGGAACGGCCGTTACCCGCCACCGAACACACATTACTGGCCGAATTTTGTGCCCACCAGCTTGTTGACGGCTGGCAATATGACCCGATGGCGCAAGTACTGGATGCCTATTTGCGCCGCTACACCCTGGCTCAGTTGGCCTATGAAATGATGCGGCAGCGCAAGGTCTATGTCACCGATGAGGAATTGGTGCAGTTGGTGGGCGAAGCCGAAGATTGGGTCATCAACAAAGGGCTAATGGTGCGTACAGCCATTGGTCTGACCCGCTTTTCCCATTCTCTTTTGCAATCCTATTTGGCAGCCTTCTACATTCGCGCCAACGGGTATGAAAAACAGCTTTGGAACCGGCTCGATGACCGCTGGTGGCATGATACCATTCGTTTCTATGCCCAGGAGCAGCTTCCCGAAAAGCTCATTGCTCGCTGCCTAACGGCTACACAGCCCACCGTGGAGCGGCTGCATTTGGTGAAAGACACGCTGCAAACTGTCGAGGATATTTCGCCCAAGCTCATTGAAAATATTCCCCGGCTGCTGTGGCACAATGCCAGCGACAGCAATGGCCTGCAGCAGCAGCTTTTGGCCGAACTCATGCTGTTTACCCGCTTCCAAAGAGCGGATTTAACGGCCGTTGAGGGTGGCGTGCTGGTGACACACGCTGAATACCAACTGTTTGTGGATGCCATGCAGGCACATGGTCGTTATAACCAGCCGGATCATTGGTTGGCGTACCAATTCCCCAAAGGGCAAGCAACGCGACCGGTGGTGGGTACGCGGGCAATGGATGCTGAAGCATTTTGCAACTGGCTTAACCAGCGTGAGCGACAGAAAAACCAGCTTCATTTTCGGTTGCCGTTTCCAGGGGAGTTAAACGGCCGTTTGTACGCCCAAATTGGCAACCAAAAAGGGGTAGCCTATTGGGTCAATGGCAGTGACAGCACCCACTTGGAACTGCTAACCGCCCCCAACCCCGCTGCCGAAGTATTGGAACGCCAGCTAGAGCGTGATTTGTTCCGCGCACACGTACCGGCCACCAACGCCGGCTTTCGTTTTGCCGAGGATGTGCCGCTGGTTCTTGATCCTTCGCGGGCGGTCGGCCTCAATGTGTCGGCGATGAACTTGCTCCCCTTTGACGGGGCACTGATTCAGGCGTTGGCGGTGCTGGAAGATTATGATTTGTTGGCGCGAACGGATGTGCGTACAGATAATCCGGCCGAGTGGAAAGAGCTGCCAGTGGTGATAAACGGCCGTTTAAACGCCATGGCCGACGTGCTGGCAACCATTCTGCAAATCCCGGC
>JAGQGA010000730.1:0-1363 GCA_020432595.1 Anaerolineales bacterium
GCGAGTTGGTCGAGGTAGGGGGTGTGGATGGCCTTGCTGCCGAAGGCGGACATATCCCCCCAGCCCATGTCGTCCATCATGATGACGATGATGTTGGGCAATTCGGCTTGTGCCGTTCCGGTGGCTGGTTCGATGGCGTTGAGATAATCACGATGCGCTTCCAAGCGGGGCGTTCCCATTAAGGCGAGGTATTGTTGCTTTTGATCTGTCATTTTTTCTTAATCCATTAACCAGCAAGCCGCAAAATGGCTAGGCTTCTTCGCCACAAACGATGGCTCTCCAGCTTGCCCAAACACATAATTGTCACCCGATCCGAAATATGCTCTACAACGGAGAGAGCATGTTCCAAAACCCGTTTGAGGATTCCGCTATACACGGGATAGTATTTAACCACGTTCTGGGTGTTGAGCAATTCGTTGGCGGCGGTCAGGGCGTCTTTGTGGGGCGTTCCGTTGGATGGTTTGACTTCGGTAACGGCCGTTTCCCCCATCCCCGCCATTCCGCTATAATCTCCCCACTTGACATAGCAAATAGATGAGGAAATTTAGCCATGACTCACCCGACGTTATACGCGACATTTTACGCGATTCCAACTACAGCCTGATGCTTTTCAGCGATGCCGAAATTGACGCTTTGCGCCAACGCATCACTAGCAAAGTAGTCAAAGGACAAACTCGCTACTACGTCAACTGCCTTGTCCGCAACCGCGATATTGCCATTAAACCCTAAGAAGCCGTGCGTCAACTTTATTTGGCGCGTTTGATGGGCGATTATGGTTACGAATGCCGCCGCGTGGCTGTGGAGCATATTGTTTGCATTGGGCGGGCTAAGAAACGCGCCGATATTGTCATCTTTGACGAAAAACGCGCCACCGCACCTTACATTGTGGTGGAAGTCAAAGCACCAAAGCTGAAAGACGGCCGTGAACAACTGGAATCCTACCTCACCGCCACCGGTGCGCCGATGGGCATCTAGACAAACGGCGAACAAATTGCCCACTTCCAACGGCTAGACCCCAACTATATTAACCCCATAGGCGACATCCCCACTGCCGGCCAAACCTTGCGCCAACTGCTTGCCCAACCCTTCACCCTAAAAGACCTCATTACCGAAGATCGCTTGGTGAATGATCGGCTGTCGCTCAAGCAGATTATTTTAGAGATGGAAGATACCGTGTTAGCAACAGTCGTCACGGAGTTCGTCGCCTTTGTTGGCAACCAGGTGTCTGACTTGGATGAGGCGTTTGCCAATACCCATTTAGCAGAAGACAAAAGCCTCTTTAAGGCCAATGGGCCGGTCTGGCATCAGTCCGATCGTCAAGAAGGAAGAATACCACCGAAGTTGCGCCACTTAGATACCGATG
>JAGQGA010000730.1:1373-2771 GCA_020432595.1 Anaerolineales bacterium
GGAATCCTACCTCACCGCCACCGGTGCGCCGATGGGCATCTAGACAAACGGCGAACAAATTGCCCACTTCCAACGGCCGTTACGCCCACGCTTACCATCAACTACTGGTTCAACCTGATATTCAACAACGCTTTAGAAAGCGAAAAACGAGTGTTGAACCCTTTTTCGACCTGGTTGCCAAAGTGATTGGTACGACCTCCCGACAAAAGGAATTGCCGATACAAAAACTTGTCAATGTTCGCATGGTCATGGCTTTAGCTACATTGTCTGTGCAGATTGCCATGACCCTGAACAGTATTTTTGGGTTACCCCTGAGAGAAATTGCTTCTATCAAAGCTGCTTTCTCCTAGTGGTCTGCACACCCCTCAACTAATTGTGCCGCTTTCAAAATGTCAAGCAGGTAACTCTGATCACGATTGGGCATAAATCACTTCAGCCGATTCCAGAATGTCTTGCGACGAATTTCATTCTGACTGCGCTCTATTCCACGGCGCGTTACTAAATCCACATCACGCTGGAAAATGGTTCTTATTCTACAACAAGCGGCACAATCTCGAACTTGGTCACATCAACCAGACCGAGGTCGGAAATGCGGAGTTCGGGGATGACGACAAGGGCAAGGAGACTGAGCTGCATATTGGCATTGTTGAGAGTACAGCCACATTCAACAAAAGCTTGCACCATGCGGGCCGCTTTGCCAGCCACAATTTCCGCCCGTTCATTGGACATCAGCCCAGCGATGGGCAGTTCTACCAGGGCAATTTCCTGCCCTTCCTTGTAGATCACAATGCCCCCGCCCACCTCACCCAGACGGTTGGCGGCGCGAGCCATGTCGGTTTTGTCAGTGCCGACAACGATCATATGGTGGCTGTCGTGGGCGACGGTGCTGCCAATGGCGCAGGGAACGTTGAAGCCAAAGCCGGAGACAAAGGCGTTGACGACGTTGCCGGTGGCTCGGTGGCGTTCAACCAGAGCGATTTGGGCAACATCTTGCGCCATATCGGGCTGGATGAGGCCATCGGCCACGGATAGGGTATGCTGTAGGGCGCGGGTGGGAGCCTGGTTTTCGATTACGCCAATGGTGCGAACGGTGACTTGAGATTGGGGATTGGCGATTGGAATGTTGAAGTCGGTGGGGGTGAGGGTTTTGCCGAGTTTGATGGTGTTTTTGGCATAGTCGGGGTAGGTGGTTTGGGGTAGGTTGATAGACAAACGGCCGTTTTCCGCCACCACATCCCCCCGCGCAATCACCAACTCAATCGGCAGCGTCACCAAATCACTGGTTAAAATCATATCCGCATACCGCCCCGGCGTAACGCTGCCAATATCCCGCGCCACCCCAAAATGCTCCGCCGTGTTCAGCGTCGCCATCTGGATGGCCGTGATGGGCGGCAGCCC
>JAGQGA010000731.1 GCA_020432595.1 Anaerolineales bacterium
TTAGAATGGTTCAATCTGGCAGATTGAATCATTCTTTGTCCAAACAAAAAACGCCCTCGTCCCCAAAAAGGGACGAGAGCGTCTAAATCTCCCGTGGTGCCACCCTAGTTAAGCAACTTTTCCAACAAAAAACGCGCCAGTGAGAGCGCGTCGGTGTGGTGGAAAAGCCAGCTTCACTTTTTCGAGTCAGCCCATTGGCTTAACTCTATGCCCAGATAACGGTGGCATCTCCGATTTGAGCTACTTTCAGCACGAATGCTGCCGGTTCGCTCAAACAACTCCTCGGGCCATTCACCTGCTGCGCCGCCATTGACCTTTCAGCTCGGGGGTCAACTCTCTAAAACTCGCTTTGCAAGCTACTCTTCCGATTCACAGTCGTTGTATGTTTATATTAACGCGGGGATAGTAGCACGCCGCCTAATCAATGTCAAGCACGATTAAAAAGAAACAGGCCGCTAAAAATGAGCAGCAACCCCACAAAATGGAATGGCTGTAGCTGTTCTCCCAGGAAAATGATGGAGAAAATAGCGGCAAAAACGGGTACCAAATTGACAAACAGCCCAGCGCGATTGGCTCCCACTTGGGCAATACCGCTGTTCCAGCAAATATAGGCCAGGATGGAGGGAAAAATGGCAACGTAAAGAATCGCCAAGTAGGCAGGGGCTGACATGGCAGCCCTGGCTCCAGTGGAGAGTGACCACAGGTAGATCGGGAAAAGCAGGGCAACACCCGCGCCAAAGGTGAAAGTGAGAAAGCTGAGGGGGTGGAGCAACGGCCGTTTACGCAGCAGCACCGAATACAGCGCATACAGCGACACCGCCAGCAAAATCAGCAAATCCCCCTGCACAAACGACAGTTGCAGCAAGGTACTGATCTGTCCTCGCAGCACGACAAAAAAGGCCCCGCTGATGGCTACAGCCACCCCGATTCCCTGCCGCAAGCTGATTTTTTCGCCAAACAACAGCCAGGAAATCACAATCACTGCCGCTGGCATCGCCGTTTGCATCAGCGAGCCGTTGATGGCGGTGGTGGTTTGCACGGCCAGATAGAGCAAGGTGTTGAAACAAGTGACACCCAAAAAGCCGAGCAGCGTTAAAATGCGCCAGTTGGCAACGGCCGTTTGCCAATCCTGCCGCACCTGCCGCCACGTCAGCGGCAGCAAAATCAAAAACGCCAAACACCAGCGCCAAAACGACAGCGTAATGGGAGGCACAACCCCCGTCACCCCCCGCGCCACGACGATGTTGCCTCCCCAAAACAGCGGCGGCAGCAGCAGGAGCAGGTAGGGGTTGATGGAGGGGATTTGTTTTTGGTTGGAAACGGCCGTTTCTTTCATAAGCTGTAAATTGGAGATTGGAGATTATGAAGGTTCATCAATCTCCAATCTCCAATCCCTGAATCGGTTTTACCCCCACTTATACCGCACACCCTCCGGCGTTCGTAGCTCCTGCCAGCCATAACGACTCAGCGTAATATCTGGTCGCCGACCAAACTCCTCAAAAAAGGTAGTCATGTGGGGCGGTGCCACCTGTGCCGCTTCGTCAAACAGCTCCACCGGGCTAATGCCCAGCTTGCGGGCGCAGTGGTGAAAAATTGCCACCGCCGTCTCCACGTTGCGCTTGGGCGGCACGACGTAATTGGCAATGCCCATTGCCACCAGCCCCCGCAGCAGCAGATCCCGCGACTGCTGCCGCACGGCCAGCGTCGCCGCCCGATGGCCGTAAATGCCAAAGAGCGATAAACTGCTCTTTTCCATCGTCGCCAAAAACCGCTCGCGCTGAACGGCCGTTGCCGCCCCATACCGCGCCACAATCTCCCCCATCCGTTCGTCTGTTCCCTCTCCCAACGGCTCCCGGTAATAATCGAGAACGGTGTAGTCACGCAGGAAAACGGCCGTTTCCTCTAAAAAAGCGTTAAACGCATCGCCATTTTTCATCTTTGGGTTATTGGAGATTGGAGATTGGAGATTGCCACTAGCGAGGCGACAATCTCCAACCTCCAATTTCCTAATCTCCTAATCTACTAAACTCCGCCCCGTCATCTCCAGCGGCTGCGCCACGCCTAGCAGTGCCAGCACTGTGGGAGCCACATCGGCTAAAATGCCGCGTGGCCGCAGGTGAAGATAATCACGGCTGATGGCAAAAAACGAGACAGGCTGCGTGGTGTGGTAGGTGTGAGGGTGGCCCGTTTGCAAATCTACCATGATTTCGCAGTTGCCGTGGTCGGCCGTCACCAGAGCCACGCCCCCCTTGGCAACAATCGCTTGCACCAACCGCTCGGCACATTCGTCCACCGCCTCCACCGCCTTGATTGCCGCCGACAATACTCCTGTATGCCCCACCATATCAGGATTGGCAAAGTTGACTAGGATAAAATCATCATCATGGGTGGCAATCCGCTGCACCACCGCCGCCGCCAACTCATAGGCACTCATCTCTGGCTGCAAATCATAAGTCGCCACCTTGGGCGAGGGCTGCAAATGGCGCTCCTCACCCGGCACGGGTGGCTCGGCCCCACCATTAAAAAAGTAGGTCACGTGGGCATATTTTTCCGTTTCGGCGGCGTGGAACTGCTTCAACCCGGCATCGCTCAACACCTGCGCCAGCGGGTTGACAAGCTCCACATCGGGAAAAATGACCTGCACGGGGAAGCTGTCGTCATAGTTGGTCATCGTCAGCAGCGTCAAATCACTGGCGGCAATGGTGGCAAAGCCGTCAAAATCAGGCGTGGTAAAGGCAGCAACCAACTGCCGCATCCGGTCGGCGCG
>JAGQGA010000732.1 GCA_020432595.1 Anaerolineales bacterium
GGTGCTGGTGGGGATGTTTGTCTACATGGTGCGACTGCCACCACAGCAATGGCTAATGCGGGCAGGGTTGGCAGTGTTGATTGGGGGAGCGGCCGGCAATTTGTGGGATCGACTAACGACGGGAGCGGTGCTGGATTTTATTGAGGTGCGACCCCTGCCAACAGTTTTCAACGTAGCTGACATCCTGATTTACGTGGGGTTGTTTTTGCTGTTGGCAGGGACGTGGTGGCAGGGGGAAGAAACGGCCGTTATTCCCCAATCACCGCCCCCATCTGCTGCCGATAGCTTGCCAACGCCGCCTGACCCGCCGGTGTGAGCCGACAAACCGTGCGCGGCGTTTTGCCGACAAAACTTTTTTCCTGCACCAGATAACCCGCCTGTTCCAGCCGCGTCAGGTGCGAAGACAAATTGCCCTTTGTCAGCCCCGTTGCCGTGAGCAGGTAGAGAAAATCTGCTTCTTGCACCACCGACAGAATGGTGACTAACAGTAAGCGTGCCGGTTCATGGATGATGCGGTCAATTTCCAGTAACCCCTGATAACTGTTGTTCATCATGTTGGCTCCGTGAAGAAGTTACACAGAGAGTCGTAGAAACTCAAATAAAAACTCTGTGAAGCTCTGTGCTGACTCTGCGTACCTCTGTGTAATTCTCTGGAAAGCTGAATCGGGTTGCTATCGTTCATGAAGCCTCCTGTACGGGATGTTGGCGCAGGTAGGTGGCAAAAACGGCCAGCCCCATGAGCAGCATGAGTACGCCTGTGCCGCCAAAGGTGATGGCGCTACCCATGACTTCATTGGCGACAAACAGGGTTGCCAGCAGCCCAATGGCAAAGGCGATGCCTGCGCTCAGGTAAAAGCGGGTGAGGGCGACGCGGTAGCCGATGACACCTAAAATAAACGCCAGTAATGCTCCCTGTACGAACGCCATTTTGTTGAGCCATGCGGGGAACAGGAACATCAACAGCACTAGCAGGGCGGCAAACAGGGGCAGCAGCCAACGTTTGTTGTTGGGTTCGCCAGGGCGATAGGCGACATAGCCGGTGCGGGGGTAGGTGATGCGCTCTTTCAGCGACCCGACTAGCCATTTGATGCCAAAGGTGCCGCCAATGATGAGGATGGGGAGGATGATAACGGCCGTTTTTAACAGCCAACTGTCCTGTTCAAACCCCGCCCACCCAGCCAACACCAGGCCAATGAGGGCAAACAACAGCCCAACGGCCGTTTCTACCAGCCCATCTACATAAAAGTAACGGTATGTTTCTTTAACAACCTTGTCCATTTGCTCAGACATGATACACCTCACGGTTTTTGCTTACACAAACTGGTTTGTATTGCAAACCAGTTTGCACTATTTTTGCACAAAACAAAGACAAAAACAAGATGATCTTTGTCATATCTCAATGATGACAAGCAAGATTAGGGCTTTTTTTCTTGTTTACGGTTGAAAAGGAGGGTAGCCGAGATGACGCTGGCGGCGGCAAGGATGCTCCAGTTGAGTTGGGCGAGCTTTTTTTCCACTCGTTCCAGCCGTCGGTGCAGCTCTTTGTCGCTAGTTTGAAGCTGTAAACGGCCGTTTTCCGCCGCCGTCACCAACCGCTGAATGCGCCCCGGCAAACCCAGATACGGACGAATCGCCTCGCGCAGTGCTTCGCCGGGGCCTTCAGCCATTTGCTCTTTCAGCAGTGCCAGCCCATATTTTTCAATTTGGTACCAGGGGTTAATTTCCGGGTCGAGCAGTGACACCAGCCCCGACACCATGCCTAATGCCCGCCCCAAGTAGATAAAATCCTGCGGAATCTGAAAGGGGAAATCAAACAAAATGTCGCGGAACTCTTGTCCTAGCTCCTGCACTTCCTGCGGGTCGGGGCGAGCCAAATCGAGCAGCTTGCGCCCCCAAATGCGCTCCAGCAGCACCGCCTGCGCCTCAGTGATGCGCTCCAGATCGGCACCGGGCAGGAAAAAGCCGAGGTCGCGGTACGCTTCGGTTAGTTTTTGCGCGTCTTTTTGCGTCACGCTCACCAGCAGCTTGCTAAGGTTGTTGCCAACAAAGTTTGGCACACGCCCCATCATGCCAAAGTCAATAAAGATAAGGACAAAGGGGCATGATTCTGTTTCGGGATCCCAGGCCACGTCATCGCGGGGGCGGATGAACAAGTTGCCGGGATGGGGATCGGCGTGGAAGAAGCGTTCGCGGAAGATTTGGCGGAAGTAGGCATCCAGCACCCGGTCGGCAACTTCGGCGGGGTTTATGTTAACGGCCGTTATCCGCGCCACATCCGTAATCTTAATCGCCTCCACGTCTTCCAGCACAATCACCCGACTGGTGCAATGTTCACGATAGATGCGTGGCGCATAAATGCCGTCATCATCGGCAAAAATGGCGGCAAAACGGGCGGCATTTTCGATTTCCTGCCCATAATCTAGCTCTTCGTACAGGGTGACGGCGAATTCTTCCAGCAGGGCGGGCACATCGGCGCGGCGACCAATGGGGCGATAGCGCATAATCCAGCGAGCCACCACGCGCAGTGCCGCCAAATCTACTTGCACAATCTCTTCAATGTGGGGACGCTGAATTTTGATGACTACCGATTCGCCAGGTTCATTCTCGCTAACTGGCAGCAGTTGCCCCCGGTGTGCTTGCCCCAGCGAAGCGGCGGCGATGGGTTGTTCATCTACATGAACAAAACGTGCCGACAGGTCGCCAAGCTCTATACGCAGCGTCTCGAAGATGATCCAGGAGGGCACGGGGG
>JAGQGA010000733.1 GCA_020432595.1 Anaerolineales bacterium
GCCATTTTTCGTGGGGTGTTTGTGCTAGGGGGCAGCCATGAGGTGGTGTGGGAATTTCGGTCAAAGGCGTGGGAAAACGGCCGTTTGCTGTCGTTACTGTCACTACTGCTGTGGGGCATTGGGGGCATCTACATTTTTGGCCTAAAGCGTGTGCTGAATATAAGGCATGGGTGACACGCCCGACGCTCCTTTCCTTGCCAGATTGCCAACATGCGCCATAATTTTCCCTATGGATTGGTTAGCCGACCGCACCGCTGCTTCACCTGATGCTTTGGCCTTGATGATAAACGGCCGTTCCTACCCCTATCACGAACTCAACCAGCTCGTTAACCACATGGCCGCCCAGCTAACGGCCGAAAACGTTACCCCCGGCCAGCACGTCGCCGCCCTCATGCCCAACAGCCTTGACTATGTGTGCCTCGTCTACGCCCTGGCGCGGCTTGGCGCGGTTTTGGTTCCCCTCAACACCCGCCTCACCACCGCCGAATTAAGCTGGCAGCTACAGCACACCCACGCCAGCCACCTCATCTTCGACCCCAGCCACGCTGACATGGCCGAAACGCTGCGAGCGGAACAAAACGGCCGTTTTCACCCCACCACCCCCACATGGTCCCACATCCACTTCCCAATCCCCAATTCCCAATCCTTCGGCATTGCTCAGGACAAGTATCCAATCTCCAATCTCCAATCCCTCGTCTTCACCTCTGGCACCACCGGCCGCCCCAAAGCCGCCATGCTCACCTACGACAACCACCTCTGGAGTGCCAACGCCTCCGCCTACCGGCTGGGGCTGGATGTCAACGACCGCTGGCTGTGCTGCCTGCCCCTTTTCCACGTCGGCGGGCTGGCAATCTTGTTTCGCTCCTGTCTGTACGGAACGGCCGTTATTCTCCACCCCAAATTCGACACCGCCGCCATTAGCCACAGCCTCGACCACGACGGCGTAACCCTCATTTCACTCGTCCCCACCATGGTCTACCGCCTCTTTGATTACCGCCAGGGGCGACCCTGGCCGTCCACGCTGCGCCATTTGCTCATTGGCGGTGCCGCCACTACCCCTGATCTCGTTGCCCGCTGTCAGGCACTCAACATCCCGCTGGCTGCCAGCTATGGCCTCACCGAAGCCGCCTCCCAGGTTGCCACCCTGCGACCAGAAGGCGTTCCGGCCAAACCAGGCTGCGTCGGCCGGCCGCTCATGTTCACCCGCGTCCGCATTTTAGACGAAAACGGCCACCCCTTGCCCCCCAACAGCTATGGCGAACTGGCCGTTTCTGGCCCCACGGTGATGGCGGGTTATTATGCCAACCCCGAAGCCACCGCCCAAACCATTGTCAACGGCGAGCTTCGCACTGGCGACATCGGCTATTTGGACGACGACGGCGATTTGTGGCTGGTGCAGCGGCGCAGCGACATTATCATCAGCGGTGGCGAAAACATTTATCCGGCCGAGGTGGAACGAGTTTTGGAAGCGCATCCGGCGGTAACGGCCGTTTGTGTTGTCGGCATCTCCAGCCGAGAATGGGGGCAGCAGGTTGCCGCCATGGTTGTGGCTGATGGCCTCACCGCCGACGAGTTGCGCCACTTTGCCAGCCAGCAGCTTGCCAGCTACAAACTCCCCCGCCACATTCGCTTTGTTGCCACCCTGCCGCAGCTTGGCAATGGCAAAATTGACCGGCGTAGCGTGGCGGCACGGCTGGCAGAAAGTTAGCAGTAAGCAAGAAATTTTCACGCCAAGGCGCAAAGCCGCCAAGATTTTTTTAAGGAAAATGGGACGCGGACGAACACAAACAAACGCAGATGAATCTACGAAATCTGCGAGACTGTGATTTGCCGTGCCACAACGCCTAAAATCCTTTTTGCGGCTTTGCGGCTTTGCGTGACATAAAATCTAAAAATGCCTACCCAACGCATAAACGACATTGACTATCATTACGAAACGGCCGGAACGGGAACGCCGGTGGTGCTGTTACACGGCTTCACTGGCAGCAGCGGCAACTGGCGCGGGCTGATGGCGCAGTTGGCGGCCAATTACCGAGTGATGGCGGTGGATATTTTGGGGCATGGCAAAACGGCCGTTTTTCCCCACCCCCACCGTTACACCATGCCCCATGTCGCCGCCGACATTGCCGCTCTGCTGCAATTGCTCGATGCTACTCCCTGCCACCTGCTTGGCTATTCGATGGGGGGACGGCTGGCACTTTATTTTGCCGTCCACTACCCCCACCTGCTGCGCTCGCTCATCCTGGAAAGCAGCTCGCCGGGGCTGGCGATTGCCACCGAACGAGAAAGCCGCACCGCCAGCGATAATGCTCTGGCCGACCGCATCGAGCGGGAAGGAATTCTGGCGTTTGTGGATTATTGGGAAAGTATTGGCCTGTTTGCCAGTCAGAAGCAGTTGGAAACGGCCGTTCGCGCCCGGTTACGCCAGCAGCGGCTACAAAACAACCCCGTTGGCCTTGCCAACAGCCTGCGCGGCATGGGAACCGGCCAGCAACCATCCCTGTGGGACGATCTGCCCCAGCTTGCCCTGCCCACACTGCTCATTGCCGGGGAACTTGATAGCAAGTATGTTGCCATCGGCCGACAGATGGCGGCGCAACTGCCAAATGCCCAGCTTGCCATTGTGCCTGATGCTGGGCATACCGTTCATCTGGAACGGCCGGGCCAATTTACGGCTCTGATTGCCGAGTGGTTGGCATAGGTACAAAGGCCTAATTCGCCATTACCTCACGCCAGGTGACGGCG
>JAGQGA010000734.1 GCA_020432595.1 Anaerolineales bacterium
TCATCGGGGAAGTAAACTGTAACAATCTGGCTTTGGGGTGTTATTGAGCAGACGACATGAATGGATTCTCCTTTCAGCACCGTAAACTCCCAGAAAATACATTTGGGAAAAGGTTTTGCTCGAATATCTTTTTCGATAATGTCACCATGAATAATAGCATTTTCGACATCTTCCAGGCTAATGCCACGCCTTCGCATTCGTTCAAAGGCGTGAATACTGATTTCATATTCGCCAGCTTCTACTTTAGCTCGGATGCTTTCAAAGTTTACCTTTGCCATGAGCCATTATACCATAGGAAAGAAACAAACAGCCGTTTCCCCCACAACAGGCAAAAGAAAACGGCCGTTATGACCTCGTCACCATTCCCCGGCATAAAGTGGGCTAAACGGCCGTTCCTGCACCGCCAACCATTGATAATGCAGCTCATTAAGCTGGCGAACGTGGAGCATGTCGTGGGCCACCCAAGACATGAGCATATCCCCGGCCGAAATGGTAAACCCGGCTGGGTGTTTGGCCTCCAGCGTCAAATCCGGGTTATCCAGTGTGCCCAACCACGCCAGCGACGCTTGCCGTTCACGTAAGAAATCGCCCAGCGATTCGGCCAAGTCGCGCTCGTTGTAGCGGCGTTCCGTCACCCAGGCAGACGGGTGAATAGCGGGCCAGGGCAGCGCGGGGTCTTGCAAAATCAGCCCCAGCCGCACGCGAAAATCGAGCCGTTCCTCATCGTACAAATGGTTTACCACTTCCAGCAGTGACCAATCATCGGCCGACGGCCGCCACTGCGCCTGTTCCTGCGACACCCAGGCCACCATGCTTTGGATGGTGGCGGCATTTTGGGTAAGGCGTTGTTTTGCTAGTTCTAGGTTCATGTCGTTTCCAAGCAATGGAACGCAGATTTGCCTGATAAAAATCAGTTGAATCAGGTAAATCTGCGTCCCATTTTCTAAAAAAAGCGGCGGGCGCGGCGGGCGGTGATGATTTCGGTGTTCATGCCGACCCAGTGGAGGGAGCCATTGTAACGGCCGTGTTCCATTTTGACGCAGCGATCCACGATGACCTGGAGACCGGCAGAAACGGCCGTTTCTGCCGCCCCCTCATGAATCACCCCCAACTGAAACCAAACCGACTTCGCCCCAATCTCAATGGCCTCGGCCACAATATCAGGACATTCCTCTGGCCGCCGAAAAATGTCAACCATATCCACAGGCACCGGAATACTCCGCAAATCAGGGTATGATTTTTCACCCAGTATCTCCGTGGCGCGAGGGTTTACAGGGATGACACGATACCCTTCATACTGCAAATAGGAGGCCACAAAATGGCTTGGCCGCTGCGTATTGGGTGAGAGGCCAACCATGGCAATCGTCTTGGTCGTCGCCAATATCGTGCGAATCACCCCCTGATCTTGATATTTGCGCTGTAGCTCCTCGCTCAGCACCGAGTTCATTGTTGGGCTGCTTGCAAGGCTTGATCCAAGTCCCATAATAAATCCTCCGTGGTTTCCAAACCAATGGACAGACGAATTAGCTCCGGCCCCACCCCCGCGTTTTGCAGTTCTTCGTCGGAAAGCTGCTGGTGGGTGGTGGAAGCGGGGTGAATGACCAGGCTACGAGCATCCCCCACGTTGGCGAGGTGGGAAAAAAGGTGGAGCGATTCGATAAACTGCTTGCCCGCCTGACGTGGGTTGCTGCCCTTGATGCCAAAGGAAAAGACCGCCCCTGGCCCTTTGGGGACATATTTTTGCGCCAGCGCGTGGTGGGGGCTGTCCGGCAGCCCGGCGTAGGCGACCCAGGCGACCTGGGGATGGCCGTGCAAAAATTCGGCGATGGCCTGAGCATTTTGCACATGCCGCTCCATCCGCACCGACAGCGTTTCTAGCCCCTGGATGAGTAGGAAGGCGTTGAACGGCGACAGCGCACTGCCCACGTCGCGCAGCGTTTCGGCGCGGGCTTTCATGAGGAAGCCGTAGTGGCCGAAGGTTTCATAGAAGCGCAGGTCGTGATAGGAGGGGGAGGGGGCAGCGATGGTATCGAAGCCGCTAAAGTCAAATTTGCCGCTGTCTACGATGACCCCGCCGATGGAACTGCCGTGGCCGCCGATAAATTTGGTGGCGGAGTGAACTACAATGTCAGCACCGAAGTCGAGAGGGCGGCAGAGGTAGGGGGAGGCGAAGGTGTTGTCTATGATGAGGGGGATGTTGTGGCTGTGGGCGAGGGCGGCCAGCGGCTCAATGTCGAGGATGGTGCCTTTGGGGTTGCCGATGGTTTCGCCGTAGAGGGCGCGGGTGCGCGGGGTGATGGCTTGCTCCCACTGCTGCAGGTCGGTGGGTTCCACAAAGGTGGCTTTCACGCCCAGCTTTTTGAAGGTGTGGGTGAATTGGGTGACGGTGCCGCCATAGAGGTGGGAGGAGGCTACAATTTCATCGCCGGGGGCGAGGAGGGTCATCATGGTGATGAACTGGGCGGCCATGCCGCTGGCAACGCCGAGGGCACCGGTGCCGTTTTCGAGGGAGGCGATGCGTTCTTCAAAAACGGCCGTTGTTGGGTTATTTATCCGCGTGTAAATATTGCCGTACTGCTTTAGCTCAAATAGCTGCGCCGCGTAGTCGGTATCCTCAAACACATAAGAAGTCGTCTGGTAAATCGGCACCGCCCGCGCCCCTGTCACCGCGTCGGGGATGTGGCCGGCGTGGAGCATTCGCGTTTCAAAGCCAAAGGATCGTCGTTTATTTTCTGCCT
>JAGQGA010000735.1 GCA_020432595.1 Anaerolineales bacterium
TTGGCGGGCAGGTGTATGATTCGGTCGAGGCACTGGCGGCGGATGTGGATGTGGTGGATGTTTGCACCATTACGACGGCGCATAAGGCGGGGGTATTGGCGGCGGCAACGGCCGTTAAACCCGTGATCTGCGAAAAACCGCTAGCGCGGAACGTCGCCGATTGTGAAGAGATGATTGCTGCTTGCAACGCGGCCGGCGTGCCGCTGTTTGTGGCGCAAGTGGTGCGTTTTTTCCCTCAATTTGCTAAGGCCAAAGAGGTATTAGCCTCTGGGCAATTGGGCAATCCGGGGGTCATTCGCACGGTGCGGGCCGGCAGTATGCCGGCCGCCACCGAACGCTCCTGGTTTCATGATTTTGCGCAAAGTGGTGGTGTGATCATGGATTTGGGCATCCACGACCTCGATTTTGTCCGCTGGTGTTTTGGCGACGTGGAACGCATTTTTGCGCGGGGGCTGACCTATAACCAAGAAGTGGGGCGTGACCACGCGCTGATGACATTGCGCTTCAAAAACGGGGCCATCGGCCACATTGAAAGCAGTTGGGCGCACCCAGCTGGGCAGTTCCGCACCCGTTTTGAAATTGCCGGGGACGATGGGTTGGTGGAGTGGGATTCGCTCAACGACAGCCCGCTGCGGTTGGCGCTGGTGGGGGACGACGGGCAGGTGTCGCGCCGCAGCGAAAGCCCGCTGGCACTGGAAAGTGATCCGTATTATGCCGAGTTGGCTCATTTTCTCGACTGTCTGGAAAACAATACCCCCTGCCGGGTCACGGCGGAAGATGGGCTGATGGCGGTGAAGCTGTCGCTGGCGGCGATGGAGTCGTTGCGGACGGGGATGCCGGTGATGGTTGGGTGATTGGAGATTGGAGATTGGGAGATTGGAGATTGGGAGACTAAAGCTAATCTCTCAATCTCCCAGTCTCTTCCTGCTAGGAGAAGACCATGAAAATTGGAATGATGAGCTTTGCCCACATGCACGCCGCCAGCTATGCACGCTGTTTGCAGCAGATGGCGGGGGTGGAATTGGTGGGGATTTATGATGACAATGGGGCGCGGGGGCAAAAGATGGCGGCGACGTTTGGGGTGCCGTTTTTTGCCGAGGCGCAGGTGCTGCTGGATGAGGGTTTGGATGGGGTGATTATTTGCAGCGAAAATGTGAAGCACCGGCCGATGGTGGAATTGGCGGCGGGGCAGGTGGCGGGGATTTTGTGCGAGAAGCCGATTGCCACCACGCTGGCCGATGCCGAGGCGATGATTGCGGCGTGCCGGGCAGGGGGGACGGAGCTACAAATTGCGTACCCGGTGCGGTTTAGCCCGCCGGTGCAGCAGCTAAAGCGGCTGCTGGATAGCGGCAAGCTGGGCAAGCTGTATAGTGCCAAATGCACCAATCATGGCTCGATGCCAGGGGGCTGGTTTGTCGAGGCGCCGCTGTCGGGGGGCGGGGCGGTGATTGACCATACGGTGCATGTGATGGATTTGCTGTGGTGGTTTTGGCGCAGCGAGGTGGTGGAGGTGTATGCCGAGGTGGGAGACAGCTTGCTGCATCCGGGGCTGGGGATTGATGATGCGGGGATGTTGTCGTTTCGGTTGGCAAATGGGGTGTATGGGACGCTGGATACAAGCTGGTCGCGCCCGCCAAGTTATACGACTTGGGGGGATGTGAAAATTGAGGTTGTAGGGGAAAAAGGGGTGGCGAGTGTGGATGCGTTTAGCCAGGGTGTGGCGGTGAGTGCCAACAGTGCTGGCAAAACGCGGGCGCAGGGTTGGGGCAGCGACGCGGATTGGGGGTTGGTGAATGAGTTTGTGGGGATGATTCGGGATAAACGGCCGTCTTCTGTCCCCGGCGAAGATGGTATCAAGTCGTTGGCCGTAGCACTGGCAGCATATGAATCAGCACGTACCGGCCGACCGATACAAATAAAATAGCATAAGACAGATGGGGCGACCCTTGTGGTCGCCCCAAACAATCCGCAGCGATGTAACTTTACTCGCCTTCGCGGAGGAACGCGTCATAGGCTGCGGCTGACATCAAGCTGCCAAGCTCAGCTACGTTGCTCATGCGAATTTTCACTAGCCAGCCCTCGCCATGAGGGTCGTCATTAAGAACCTCAGGATCATCAACAACCGCTTCATTTACTTCTAGAACGACACCACTTACGGGAATATAGAGTTCAGCCACGGCCTTAACCGATTCAATGGTGCCAATTTCATCCCCTTGGCTAAAGTTCTGATCCGCTTCGGGAAGCTCCACGTAAACGACTTCACCTAATTCCTGCTGGGCAAATGCGGTAATACCAATTATGGCCTCATCGCCATTTACTTGAATCCATTCGTGCTCTTGGCTATATAAAAAGTCTGCTGGGTATGACACTGTGTTCTCCTTTATGGTATCTGGCTTTGGGAACTGCGCCGCATGTGTGCCCTCGGTTCGTTTTCGGAGTGGGTATTTGTGGAAGCGGTTCGCTGTCCCAAGCGTACTTGTTAATTTGATAACGCTAGAAATTGTACTTGTTAGGATTGGTTTTGCCTAGCAAAATGGGTTCTTTCAAGTTGCAAGAGCCGTGTGCCCAGGTTAAAAATACTGCTTTGTTTGGATTGTTTGTTGGCTTTGGCCTAAATTGCACTTTTCTACCGCACCAACTGCGAATCTATTACAATGAGGGCTTTATAATACATATTTGGAGGATAGATGTCTGCAAAACCTACAATTCGCTTTGCCACGATTG
>JAGQGA010000736.1 GCA_020432595.1 Anaerolineales bacterium
TTCCACCAGGCCCCCTTCCTCAACCGCATACGCATCCTCTGCCAGCGACACCTTGCGCTCGGTGACGGGTCGCCCATACAGCGCAACCTCGTCTAGCAGGAACGAGCCGCCAGTGCCGGGAGCCAGCAGGATGGAGTAGCCCCACATTTTGCCCAAGTTGATCGGGTCGGAGGGGCTGGGACCGGGGTTGAAATCGGTGCGCGGCGCAAAGTCGCTAAACGGGACGTTGAACCATGTCCAGCCGGCCGCCGCATCGGTGAAGGTATACTCATAGCGGTTGGCGTTGGCCGGAGCAGCCCCATCGGCCTTTAGCTCGATGCGGTGGTCGCCGCCGGAGCCGCTGCCGTAGAACCAGAAGCTAAAGCTGTCGTATTCGCTCCAATCTTCAGCGGCGGGGGCATCATAGGTGAGGCCAGCGTAGCCGGGGAAGCCCCAGGGGATGAACGGGTCTACGAAGTAGGTGGCAGAAACGGCCGTTGTGCCAGTAATGGGCGGCACGGTTGGTAAATCGGTGGTTGTGGTAGCATAGGCCAGCGTCGTGGTCGAGCCAGAACCATCCCACGAATCAGCAAAGCCCACAAACCCAGCAGGAATGCCGCCCTCAAAGTCGTGGATGGTGTGCCGCTTGGTCAACATCACGTTGTCCATTTGGAAAGTGCCGCCCGCGCCGGGAGCCAGCAGAATGGAGTAGCCCCACATATTGCCTAGGTTGATGGGGTCATCGGGGCTGGGGCCGGGGTTGAAGTCGAAGCGGCGGGTGAAGTCGCTAAACGGCACGTTGACATATTTCCACCCGTCCACGTCGTCGGTAAAGGTATATTCATACCGGTTGGAGTTGGCGGGGCTGGCTCCGGTGCTTTTCAGCTCAATGCGGTGGGCTCCGCTGGAGCCGCTGCCGTGGAACCAGAAACTAAATCCTTGGTAGCCGTCCCAATCTTGGGGGGTGGCGAAGTCATGGGTGACACCGGCGTAGCCGGGGAAACCCCAAGGAATAAATGGGTCTACAAAATAGGTGACGGAAACGGCCGTTGTCTCCGTCACGGGGGGCGACACCGGCAAATCAAGCTGGGTCGTGCCTAATGCCAGCGTTGTGGCGGAACCAGAGCCGTCCCAGGAGTCGGCAAAGCCAACAAAGCCAGCGGGAATGCCGCCTTCAAAATCAGCGATGAGGGGGAGGTTGGTTGGAGCGGGTTCGGCAACGGCCGTTCCCAGGCCAACAAGTAGCAATAACGTCATTAGCAGGCCTGTCAACGACAGCCCGACGAGCAAAAGGGGCTTCCTGTTCATTTGTTTCTCCTCTTTCTATTCTGTGTTCAAGCCAAAACCAAACGGAAATAGGGGGTCTTCATCTTCTGTCATTGCGCTGCGGGGTACTTGCCCCATGTGGCGCGGCCAGGCGTAGGATAAGCGACCGGAAAAGGGTGCTTCGCCAAAGAGCAGGTCGGCAAGGCCATCGCCTTCGCTGCCGGGCAGCCAGGCGGCGACAAAGGCATCCCACTGGTCAAGGTGGTCGGTGACAATTAACGGTCGTCCCGACAGCAGCACCACGACCAGCTTGTCTACCAGTGGCCGCATTTTTTCCAATGCGGCCACGTCCTCTGCCGACAGCGACAGTTCTGCCCGGTCGCCTTCGCCTTCGGTGTAGGGGGCTTCACCCACGACCACAATGCCAACCTCGGCCCTGGCTCCGGCGGCAAAGATGCTTGAAGGATTGTAGGCAACGGCCGTTTCTGGCCCCGCCAGCGCCTTAACGCCATCCAGCAGGGTGGCTCCAGGGGTAATCGCTCCGCGTCCGCCCTGCCACTCAATGCTCCAGCCGCCGCACTGCATCCCAATGTCTTCGGCACCGGTTCCGGCCACCAGAATGCGGTGGGTGTCGGCGGGAATGGGCAGGGTGTGGCCGTCGTTTTTCAGCAGCACGGCCGATTTTTGCACTGCTTCGCGGGCAACGGCGCGGTGGGCGGCGCTGCCGAAATCGGGGAGGAAGGTGGGGGAGGGAAACGGCCGTTCAAACAAATTAAGGGCAAATTTTGCCCGCAAAATTCGCCGCACCGCGTCATCTATCCGCGCCTCGGCCACGTCTCCGTTTTCCACCGCCTGTGTTAGGGTGTTGATAAACAGCTTGTAGTCAAATGGCACCATCACCATGTCCAGCCCAGCATTGATGGATTCGACGACGCAGGTGTAATAATCTTCGCTCAGTTGGCTGATTGCCATCCAGTCGGAAACGAGGAACCCCGCAAACCCCATTTCTTCTTTTAGGACTTCAGTGAGCAGGTAGTAGTGGCCGTGCATTTTGGTGCCGCCCCAACTGGTGTATGACACCATGATGTTGAGCGCTCCGGCTTCGATGGCAGCGTAGTAGGGGGCAAGGTGGATGGTACGGAGGGTGTGTTCATTAACGGCCGTTGTTCCCTGGTCAATTGACCAGCGCTCATCAGGTGCTTGCCACATAAACGGCAGCCACTCAAACCGGCGCGTTGTTCCCCACTTGGCCCCGCCGTCCCCTACAAAATGCTTCACCGAAGCCAACACCGCCTGCGGATGGCTTAAATCATCCTGCTGTAAACCGCGCACATAGGCCACGCCCAACTCTGTCACCAACTCTGTGTCTTCACTATACCCTTCATAAGCACGCCCCCAGCGAATGTCCTGCGGCACGCTGACGGCTGGGGCAAAGTCCCAGTGGACATTGGTTGCCAGCACCTCTTTGGCCGTTA
>JAGQGA010000737.1 GCA_020432595.1 Anaerolineales bacterium
CCCTCATGGTCAGTGCCGACAGCGACAACCCGTATGGGGCACTCCCCCGCTTTGGCAGCATCAATCCCCAATATGCCGATAGCTTTAAAACCTTTAGCGAAGAACGGCTCTTTTCCCCCATCGGCAGCAACATCGTCAACATCACCTTCTTTGTCCCCGGCACCACCAACCCCGCCACCGTGCGCGGCTTTGGAGCCGTCTACACCGATGTAGACACCGACCACACCGCCTTCACCTACTTTGACATCAACGGCAATCTGCTAGGGGAGTTTGCCACCCCCATTGCCGACAACGGTCTCTCCTTCCTCGGTGTTGCTTATGCCGACCCCGTCGTCGCCCGTGTCGAAGTGCGCTACGGCACCGGCCCGCTCGGCCCCGACGATGGCACAAACGGCACAGATGTAGCCGTCATGGACAACTTCATTTTTGGTGAACCACAGGCAGTTGAGAATTGACGATCGTGTGCCAGGCACTTCGCAACTGCCTGGCACGTTCAACAAATGAAATCAGGAAAATCAGGTAAATCTGCGTCCTATTTCTGCCGAAAACGATCCCGGATTTGCTGGATGTGGGCGGGCGTGGTACGGCAACAGCCGCCAACGATGGCCGCACCCAGCTTGCGCCATTCACGGCTGTAGGTACCAAACGTTGCCGGTATGGTTTCACCAGTCCACTGCTTGCTCTCCGCGTCATACTCTTCGCCGGAGTTGGGGTAAACGATAATCGGCTTATCGGTAACGCTTTGCACTTCGCGGATGAGGTCGGGAATGAAGCGGGGAGCGGTGCAGTTGATGCCAATGGCAAGCACTTGGGGCAGTGGGGCTAAGTAGGTGGCGCAGTCGGCAATGGGGGTTCCGTCGCTGATTAAACGGCCGTTCTGACAGCTAAAACTAAACCAAGCCCCCAACTCCGGCGTTTCCGGCAGCAGCCGTGCCAAAGCCCGCGCCTCGGCAAACGAGGGAATGGTTTCACAGGCCAACAAATCCGGCCTTTCCCCCGCCAAAATATGCCAGCGCCGCCGATGAAACTCAACCAGCCCATCCTCATCCAGGTCGTAATCCCCGGTATACTCCTCACCGTGCGCTAAATACGCCCCATATGGCCCAATGCTAGCCGCCACCAATGGCCGCAGCCGCTTGGGGTCAGATTGCTGCGCCCAAAACTGATCCCGCGCCTCTCTTGCCAGCGTCACCGCCAGCCGCAGCAGCCCTTCCGCCCCCGTCTCCGTCAGCCCACGCCGTTGAAAACCGGGCAACGTGGCTTGGTAGCTGGCGGTAATGATGCAGTCGGCTCCTGCCCACAAATAGTCGGCGTGTACCTGGCGAATAATGTCGGGGTTTTCCAGCAGCAGCTTGGCCGACCACAGCGGGTCGTTGAGGTCGCACCCCCGCGCCTCTAGCTGGGTTGCCAGGCCGCCGTCAAGAACGAGGGCACTGTTTTGGGTGATAAACGGCCGTAAAATATCCATCATGAGCATCTCCTTAACCGTCTTCAGAGAAGTGCTTTTTGATGATTATTTTGACATAATCGGGAACAGTGGCGAAATTGTTTCGTGCCGCATTTTTTAACTGCTCATACACTTCCAACTCTGAACTATCCCAAAAAATGTCTAACCGACGGACTTCACGAAGAGCAATGTGAGTATATTCATCGGGGAAAGCCCAATAACATTGAGCACATATCGGAGAGGATTTCGTTTCCCAATTTGGGCAATGCTCGCATGACCATGACTTTGCCCGATTACAGCCAGCACATAAAAGCATGTAATCGTCCTCGTCACTGTCAAGATAGTTAACATCACCAGCTATGGCATAAGGAACTTTATGATCGATCTGTAAATATCGTTTCTCGAAGTTCCCGGCACAAATAGCACATTTTCCTTTTTGTGAAAGATAAAGCGTGTCTTTTAATTGCTTGGCAAAAACCTTTCTTCCACCCAAACGCCCTTCTTCAATATCCTCTAGGTTCCCAAATTTGTAGGCTGCAATAGAACGGCCATCTGAAGATTTAACGCGAAAAGTCTTGAGAGGGATTCCTTGCTCTCTCACGTCACGAGCGGCACGAGGAGGGTGATTGTACCCATAGGTTTTTTCCAGATCCTCAGTTGTGATGTAACCATTTTCCAAAATGTGATCAATGACAACTCTGGCTCGTTTGTTGGTCACAGCCACCAACTTTTCCAGAAACGCTTTGGAAAATTTGTGCTGCTCTTTCATCTGATGCCCAACTCTAACTGAATAGGGTGTTCATCACGATAAGACTTATGCAAAATAGCTGACACATCACTGAACGTATGATTGGCACGTAAGCGACGAACAAGAGCAAGGGACAAGTATAGAGACTCATATGTTTTAGATTGTCCCCCTAAAAGGGTTGCCTGGCTTGATCTTCCCGCGCAAATCTCAAATCGTTGTAGCTTTAAATGTGCGGGCAGTATGGTTCCATAGCTTTTTTCGCCTGTGCGCCCGTCATAACTTAAGAGAAACAAAGCCTGCCGCTTGTTTAGCTCCGCTAAAAAATCAATCAGCTCGTCAACATCAATCCCACTGTAGTAGCGAGGGTCTTTGCTTTGTGACGTACCCTGGTATGGGGGATCCATATAGATTAGGTCTGATGGAGCAACGACATTTAGAATTTCTTTGTAGTCAGAGCAGGCAAAAGTTGTCCTATTTTGCAGCAACTTGGAAACGCCAGAGATTTCCTGCCTCATACTCAC
>JAGQGA010000738.1 GCA_020432595.1 Anaerolineales bacterium
CCAGCCCCGCCTGTGCCGCCAAGGGCTGGCTGGTCGCCACCATTCCGTTGCGCCCCATCACGTTGGAACGTCTGCTGTTAAACTGTCGGCTAAAATCCATCATGCTCATCCTCTTTCGCCTCCGTTTGCTGCCAGTATACCAAAACTTTGGTGTAACAATATCGGTGTCATTTCGAGGTCCTCCGAGAAATCCCGTTCTCATACCCGTTATTTGAGCGGGATTTCTCCTCGAAGACTCGTCGAAATGACATATTGGCTGTTAGCAAGCATCTTCGGTCGTATTGCACATATAATGAAGGAGTTGCTACAATCACCCCAGTGAGGCAAGAACATACAGTTGGCAGACGCTGAACACGCAAGCGCAGATGAGATTAACATCGCTCATATCCATTTTACCCAATTACACATCATCCGCGTTCGTCCGTGTTCGTCCGCGTCCCATTTTCAGGGAGAAAGTACGATGAGTAACAAAATTGTGCGCGAGAATCAACTGCCGGGGCAGCCGTCAACGGAGTGGGACATCAACGGCTGGGGCGACCCGTCCATTCAAGGGTTCGGCCACGACATTAGCATCAACGCCGGGGAGCGAATTGATTTTAAGGTCAAAACCGATTCCGATAACTACCGCCTTGATATTTACCGCATGGGTTATTATGGCGGCATGGGGGCGCGGCTGGTGGACACCATCTTGCCGTCGGTGTCGCTGCCGCAGGCGCAGCCCGAAGGCATCCGCGACCCGGACACAAAGCTGTATGATTGCGGCAACTGGGCGGTGTCGGCTTCGTGGCACGCCCCGGCCGAGGCGACATCGGGCATCTATTTTGCGCGGCTGGTGCGGCAGGATGACCGGCCGGGAAGCTGGCGGGCGGACAATGGACAAAACCCGCCATATGAAAAACCGCAGGGTGGCAGCCCCCATGCCTATGGTGTGGCGGGGCGCGGCCGGCTGGCAAACGCGCTGCGCGAACCCCGCGCCAGCCACATTTATTTCATTGTCCGCGATGATGACGGCGACTCCGAGATTTTGTTCCAAACGGCCGATACCACCTGGCAAGCATACAACCGATACGGCGGCCACAGCACCTACGCCGAACTGGACCCCATCTACCCGCGTGGGCATGGAGCCAAGGCCGACCGAGCGTATAAGGTGAGCTATAATCGGCCGTTTGAGACGCGCCACTATCGTGCCGTCAACATGGTGTTTAACGCCGAATACCCGTTTGTGCGCTGGCTGGAAGCCAATGGCTACGACGTGAGCTACAGTACGGGGGTGGACAGCGACCGGCGCGGTGAGCTGATTTTGCGCCATCGCCTCTTTTTGTCGGTGGCACACGATGAATATTGGTCGCGGACGCAGCGGCAGCATGTGGAGGCGGCGCGGGCGGCGGGGGTACATTTGGCCTTTTTTAGTGGCAACGAGGTGTTTTGGAAGGTTCGCTGGGAACCGGATGGGGCGGGGGACGATTACCGCACGATGGTGACGTATAAGGAGACGCACGACCATGCCAAGATTGACCCGAAGGCGGATGAGTGGACGGGGACGTGGCGCGACGGACGGCCGTTTAATCCCGAAGGCCCTCAGCCCGAAAATGCCCTCACCGGCACCATCTTCACCGTCAACGCCTGGCGCAATGACCCGCTGATCGTTCCGGCAGACTATGCGCGGCTGCGCTTTTGGCGCAACACCGAGGTGGCAAAATTGCAGCCGGGGCAGCGGGCAATTATGCTGCGCGGGCTGCTGGGGCATGAGTGGGATGAGGATATTGACAATGGGTTCCGGCCGGCCGGACTGTTTCGCCTATCAGAGACAACGGTAGACAACGTGCCGTATATGCAAGACCACGGCTCGATTGACGACTCCGGCACGGCGACCCACCATTTGACGATGTATCGGCATGAAAGCGGGGCGCTGGTGTTTGGGGCGGGGACGGTGCAGTGGAGTTGGGGGCTGGACGGCCACCACGACACGGAAACGGGGGTGCCGCCGGAACGCGCTAATGCTGATTCGACGCGGGTGGGGGTGGATGTGTGCGCTCCAGACCGCAACATCCAGCAGGCAACGGTCAATTTGTTGGCCGACATGGGGGTGCAGCCAGCTACCATGCAAGCCGACTTGATTCCGGCCACGGCTTCAACCGACCACACGCCGCCCCGCTCGATGATCACGGTTCCGGCCAATGGAGCAACGCTGTCGCCAGGAACCGTTGTCATTGAAGGGACGGCAGAGGATGATGAGGGGGTTGTGGCAGCGGTGGAGGTGTCGCTGGATGGTGGCAATCGTTGGCACCCGGTGGAGGGGCGGGAAAATTGGCGGTTTGTGTGGGAAGCGGCGGAGCCGGGTAGCTACGAAATCGTTTGCCGGGCGGTGGATGATAGTGGGTGGTTGGAAAAACGGCCGTTTCGTTCACACTTCATCCACCTAACGTGAAGTTAGCGGTTAATCGTGAATAAGACCAGGATCTGAAAGTTTCTTCCACCATAGCGTAGACGCCTCCTCGCTTTTCTGTTGTCCGTAAGTTCAGTTAGCTCAGGCCTCTGCCATAGATTCTATGGCTCCAAAGTCTGATTCAAGGATTTATTGTTTGTTGCAGATTTATGATCACCACCCTGGCGTACGGCAGCTCTCTATGTCTCCGTTCTGGAGACCGTCCTTGAGTGCCAACTGCCGTTGTTTAGACGACCCATGTGTCCACGACTCAGGTGAGACGTAG
>JAGQGA010000739.1 GCA_020432595.1 Anaerolineales bacterium
GTCTCATCGGCATTGTCCTCAGCAGCAGCCAACTTGCCGCCAGTAGCCACCCTAGTTTCCAATTCCTCACCCGCCCCTGGCTGCTCCCCACCCCGCTCGATATGGCGCTCATGAGTCTTACCGGTCTCATTGCTGCCATCGGCTTCTACAGCCTTTCCGAAGCATACCGTGTGGCCCCCGCCACCATCGTCGCCCCTTTTGAATATATCATGCTGCCTCTCAGCGTGCTGTGGGGCTTCTTGTTTTGGCGCGAGCTACCTGACTGGCTTACCTTCGTTGGCGCTGCATTGGTAATTGGCAGTGGCCTCAAACTGCTGCCGCGCCGTCCGCAGCGGCGGCGCTGGTTGCTGCGTAGAATGTAACAAGAGATTGCGAAAGGTCATCAATCTCCAATCTCTATGAACATATCGTCTACGTTTGTCATGCCTGCAACACGTTTTACCCCAACAGCAGCCACAGCCTGCATTGGCAGAGGAGATTGATCGGTTTATCATTAGCGATAAGAAAACGGGACGCAGATTGGCCTGAGTGATCATAAAAATCTTGCGCCCCTTTAGGAGAAAAATGATGTCTGCCCCCTCTATTGTTCGCCGCTGGCTGTTTACCGTCTGTGGTCTAATCATTTTTATGGTCGTCTTTGGTGGCTATGTGCGTCTAACCCGCTCCGGTCTTTCCATTGTCGAATGGAACGTCATCAGCGGCATCATTCCACCCATTGGCGAGACCCAATGGCAGGCTGAGTTTGCCAAATACCAGCTAACGCCTGAATTTCAAAAGGTCAACACCCAAATGACGCTGGCCGAATACAAATTCATCTTCTACAACGAATACATCCACCGTCTAGTGGCTCGTTTTGCCGGACTCATCGTAGCAATCCCCCTGTTTGTCTTTGTTGCCAAAAAGATCGTTCCCTGGCGCAAATCCGGCATCTATTGGCTGATTGTGCTGCTATTTAGTGCCCAGGGAGCGATGGGTTGGTATATGGTAAGCAGTGGTTTGGTAGATCGGCCGGCCGTTAGCCATTTTCGTTTAACCATTCACCTCTTGCTGGCACTCCTGCTGCTGGCGATTACCTTTTGGCAAGCACTGCGGCTCGGTACCCCCGGTTACCGCTGGCAGCGTACACCGCTCAACTGGCTGTCCGGCCTTGTCATTGCCCTGCTGGTGGTGCAAATTGGCTATGGGGGGCTGGTTGCCGGGTTAAAAGCCGGGCACGTCTCCGACACTTGGCCGCTAATGTTTGGTTACTGGTTTCCACCGGGGCTGCTATCGGTTGTGCAACCGTGGTGGCGCAATCTCATCGAAACCATGCCAACCGTACACTTTGTTCATCGCTGGTTTGCTTTTGTGGTGCTGTTGGCCGCAAGCACTCTTTATATTGTCGTGAACAAACGCGCCGATGCTGCTGCCATACGCCAAGCGCTGCGCTGGCTGCTGCTGCTGGTTGTCGTGCAAATCACGCTTGGCGTGAGCGTCATCTGGTTCCATGTGCCCATTGTGCTGGCGCTGCTGCATCAGGCCACGGCGCTGCTGCTCTATGTAGCGGCACTGTATGTCGCTTTTCAGTTAGGCCATATCACCCAACCGCAGGAAGCGGCGGCGCAAGTTCGTCTGGCTACTTTACCATAGTGCCAAGGCAACTTTGCGGAGGACTCTATAAGTCTGGACATTAGAGATGAGCTAGTATCTTTAAGTTTTCGCCACCTACGAGGATGCTATCAATGACGCGATGTCCCCTTCTCCCAACCATTCTTGACGATGATTGGAGCCATGCCAAAAAGGAAGCGACATTGGCTAATGGGCTGCGGCTGCGCTATGTGGAGCTTGGTACCGGCGCGGAAACGCTGCTTCTGCTCCACGGCTTCACCAGTTCCAGCCGTACCTGGTCGTTAGTGGCTCCCCTGCTGGCAAAGCGGTATCGGCTGCTGCTGCCGGATATGCGAGGGCATGGAGATTCAGAACGGCCGTTAACCGGCTACGACATCCCCCAACTCGCTCACGACGCAGTGGCCTTCCTCGATGCCGTTGGTGTCGCCCAAGCCCATCTGATTGGGGTATCGCTCGGCAGCTTTGTTGCCCAACAAGCTGCCGTCGGCTACCCAGAACGCTTTCCCACGCTGGTACTAGTTGCCAGTGGCACCGCCCAAAGCCCATCAGCAGGGCGTGAGTGGCTGCAACAACAAATAGCCCAGCTTACTGATCCCATTGACCCACAATTTTTGGCTGAATGGATGGACAACCCAAACTCGGTTGACCAAGTTCTACACGAAAAAGTTGGTGCGGAGGTGGCTGCCATCCCCAAGCACGTTTGGCAAGGGGTTGGCAACACCATACTTACCCATGACCCGCGTCCCTTCCTATCCACCCTCACCATGCCGACCAGCATCATCTGGGGCACACTCGACCCCTTTTTCTCGCTGGAGGAGCAGGAAGCACTGCAAGCCCTCATCCCCAACAACGTTTTTAAAGCCTATCCCGGCATTGGACACAATCTGCACTGGGAGCAGCCAGAATTATTAGCAGAAGATATTGAATTTTTTCTCCATAACCACACCATACTATAATCCTTCACATATATTATTAGCCCATCAATCGGAGAATAAAACGCCGAGAATGCCAAGCCCGCAAAGTCTTTGGCCTCTTTTTCTTTGCGCCCTCTGCACTCTTTGCACCCAAACCAAACATGAAACACTCACCCAGCCCAGCT
>JAGQGA010000073.1 GCA_020432595.1 Anaerolineales bacterium
CTGGCTGGGTGGAGCCGGTTCATGCGCTCCTCCATGCTCGAAGTATTGCGGCAAGACTACGTCCGCACCGCCCGCGCCAAAGGGCTAACCGAGCGGATCGTCATCATGAAGCACGCCACTCGCAACGCCCTCATCCCGCTCATCACCATCGTCGTCTTCCAAATCCCCGACATCTTCGGTGGCGCCATCGTCACCGAAACCATCTTCAACTATCCAGGGATGGGACGGCTGTTCATTGATGCCCTCAACCGGGACGACTGGCCGATTGTGATGGCTTATCTGTTTATATCGGCCATCCTCGTCGTCATCGCCACCCTAGTGGGTGACATTCTCTACACCATCGTAGACCCCCGCATCCGCTTTGATTAGGCAGTAAGGGGTCTTCACCAAATCGTGTGCATTTGTACGATTTGCCAAATCGTTCTTTAAGCAGACCACGGTTCGGGTAGGGAAGCCCGAACAAAAGACCACAACAAAGGAAACAAGCTATGAGCGTAGCCGAAATAGATATCAAAGCGTTAGAAGCCGAAGCACTGCTAACCGACAAACCCGAAGCCCTGATAGTGACCTATTGGAAACGGCTGCGGCGGCACAAACTCGCCACCTTCAGCCTCATCATGCTGGGAGCCGTCATCCTGCTGATGATAGCTGGGCCAATCATCATGTCGCGGCAAACCTACTACAATATCAGCAAGAACGAAGAAACCCTGTATGCCCGCGACACACAAGACTTAGCCAACCGCAATGCCGCCCCCAGTGCCGACCATTGGCTAGGGACCGACGAACTAGGGCGAGATGTCCTGTTCCGGCTGCTGGTCGCCGGCCGGCTCTCGCTGTTCATCGCCTTTACAGTCGTCTTTGTGCGCGAGACCGTCGGGATATTCATCGGTGCCCTGTCAGGATACTTTGGCGGCTGGGTAGACAGCTTCATCCAGCGAGCCGTCGAATTCATCATCATCCTACCCTTACTGCCGCTGCTGCTGACGTTATCGTCGCTGCTACGAGGAGTACAGATCAACTTTCTGCCGCCAGAGTGGAGCCAGGCAGTGGTCATCATCATCATCCTGAGTCTGTTTGGGTGGACAGGGGCAGCGCGGTTGAGCCGGGGGATGGCGTTGAGTTTACGCAACCAGGAGTTCACTGAAGCGTCCAAGGCCTTAGGGATGTCGGACTTACAGATCATCGCTCGCCACATGGTACCCAACACCCTGCCACCGGTGATTGTCAACGCCACGTTGGGGTTAGGGGGCGTGATATTGTTGGAGAGTGCGTTGAGCTTTTTAGGGTTTGGGATACAGCAGCCGGTAGCGACGTGGGGCAACATGCTGCAGGATGTGCAGAAGGACATGTTCACGGCACCGTGGAAGGCATTGTATCCGGGGTTTATGATCTTCATCACCTCCTTGTGTTTCAACTACATTGGTGATGGCCTCCGTGATGCTCTTGACCCCAGACTTAAGTTGTAAGAACTGGCTGGAAGAAAGGGATACACGATTATTTTGCAAATTAAGGATAGGGAAGAGGCCGATAACGTGGAAAAGAACAACATTCTAGAAATAAAAGGTTTAAAAACGCAATTTTTTACAGAATCTGGCATTGTGAGAGCTGTAGACGGTGTGGATTTTTCTGTGCGGCGAGGTGAGGTGCTGGGTCTTGTAGGTGAGTCTGGCTGTGGAAAAAGTGTAACCTCACTATCAATCATGAAATTGATAGGTCAGCCTGGCAAAATTATTGAAGGTCAAATCATTTTTGATGACGAAGATTTGGTCAAAGCATCAGAGTCGAAAATGGTCAAGATACGGGGTAACCGTATTTCTATGATTTTCCAGCAGCCGCAGAGCAGCTTGAACCCTGTATTTCGCGTTGGTGAACAGCTTGCAGAGGTTTTGTATGTTCATCAAGACATTGGCAAGGATGCGGGTGAGAAACGGGCTGTGGAGCTGCTAGGCATGGTAGGTATCCCCGAACCGGAATCACGTGTGAATGCATTTCCTCACGAACTTTCGGGTGGGATGGCGCAGCGTGTGATGATTGCCATGGCGCTGGCATGTGTGCCAGAACTGCTGATTGCTGATGAGCCGACGACTGCGCTGGACGTGACAATTCAAGCACAGATTTTGGATCTTATGCGTAATTTACGTTCCAAAATGGAAACATCAATTATTTTGATTACGCATGATTTAGGGGTTGTCGCTGAGATGTGCGACCGTGTGAACGTCATGTACGCGGGTCGTATTGTTGAAATGGCTCCGGTTAAGGAATTGTTTCAGAAACCTAAACACCCTTATACTGATGCGTTGATTGGTTCTACACCCATTTTGGGACAGGCAGACAAAGAGTTAACGACCATTCCTGGTTCTGTTCCAAACTTGGTTGATTTGCCTCCAGGGTGTCAATTTGCCCCCCGTTGTTTGGCTCGGATTCAGAATAATTTGGAGATTTGTACTGAGGAAGAGCCGGAGCTGAAGATGGCTGCTCCAGAACATTGGGTGCGCTGTTGGTTATATGAATAGGAGGCATGAGGCGATGACCGAAGAGATCAAAACGAGCGATGGCAAAAAGAAAAGACGTGTTTTGCTTGATGTTAAAAATTTAAAGAAATATTTTCCGGTACGGGCTGGTTTATTGCAGCGGGTTCAAGCTCACGTGAAGGCTGTAGATGACGTTACCTTTTTCATTTATGAAGGTGAGTCATTTGGGCTGGTGGGTGAGTCTGGTTGCGGCAAGACGACGGTTGGGCGGACTTTGTTACGTTTGTTACCTGCGACAGACGGAACGGTTATGTTTGATGGGAAGAATTTGTTTGATTTGAATGCGTCAGAGCTAAAAAAGCTGCGGCGGGATATTCAAATTATTTTTCAGGATCCTTATTCGTCACTTGACCCACGTATGCCAGTGGGGGAAAGTATTGCGGAAGGGCTGCGGGTGCATACCAGTAAGAATAGCCAAGAGCGGTATGATATTGTGGTGGAGATGTTGGCGCGGGTTGGGATGCGGGCTGAACATGCGCGGCGTTATCCACATGAGTTTTCTGGTGGGCAGCGGCAGCGGATTGGGATAGCGCGGGCTTTGGCGTTGCGCCCGAAGTTCATTGTGTGTGATGAACCAGTTTCCGCGTTGGATGTGTCAATTCAGGCTCAGGTTTTGAACATTTTGAAGGAGTTGCAACGCGATTTTGGTTTGACTTATCTGTTTATTGCCCATAACTTGAGTGTTGTTGAGCATTTTAGTGATCGTGTAGGCGTGATGTATTTGGGCAAGATGGTGGAAATGGCGACCCGGCGCGATTTGTTTGGTGATCCCTTGCACCCATACACACAGGCACTTATGTCGGCCATCCCGGTGCCGGATCCGACTTTACAGCGTAAACGGATTATTTTGGAAGGGGATGTGCCTAGTCCGCTGAATCCTCCTAAGGGTTGTCGGTTTCATACGCGTTGTCCTTTAGCGTTTGACCGTTGTTCGCAGGAGGAACCGCCGTTTAAGGATTATGGCAATGAGCATTATGCGGCGTGTTGGCTTTTGGAAACGGGTGAGCAAGGGGCAAGTAAACTGATACAGGGCAAGGTGTCGGCAGCAGATTTGGGTGTTGCTGGTTGATGTCTTGATTGTAATACTTTATGTTTGCGAAGGCCTGCTTATGCGGGCCTTTTGCTTTATAATAAATATGCCGAATGGCTTTCCTATTTTTGAGATTGATTGCAAGAAGTGCTAACTTATGTCCCAGGTAAGAAAGATTTTAGTTGTTGATGACCATTTTGAGACGCTGTCGGTAACGCGGGCAATGTTGGAAAATTCAGGTAGTGATTACTGGGTACGGACGGTTCCCTCTGGGGAAGAGGGGATGCTTGAGCTACGGCAGGCGGGGTATGACGTATTAATTACGGATGTGCGGCTGCCGGGGATAAGTGGAATTGAGTTGGTGCGTCGGGTACGAAGGACGCAGCCTAATTTGCCGGTTATTATGATGACGGGTTACCCTTCGGAGAAGGGGAAGCGGGAGGCAACGGCGTTGGGGGTGTTGCAGTATTTGCTGAAGCCGTTGGAGATAGAGGTGTTGTTAACGGCCGTTCACTCCGCCCTCACCGACTCACCTCAACCAAACGTGATCATAAGCCCCACCAAGCTGGCCGACCTCGCGCCTAGATCAACGACGGTAACAGACCCGCTCTATCAACGGCTAGATATGCTGCGAGCTGAAACAGGGGCCTTGGGGCTGCTGTTTGGGCAGATGGACGGTAGCGTGGTGACAGAAATAGGGGAGATGCCTGGCCTGAATTGGGGCAAGATTGCCGCGCCTTTGGTGCAAATGATGCGAAGCAGCGTCGAACTGGCAGAGGCGGTTGCCAGTGAGGAAAGCTCTACGCTGCAATATCATGATTTGACGCCGTTTAAACTGACAAGTGCTACAGTGGGGCGAGGGCATTTTTTGACCCTTGTTTTTGAGCCAGACCCGCGCCGCAGCCGGATTGGAACCGTTTGGCTGTTTGTGCAGCGGGCGACTGCAGATTTGCTGCGGCTGCTGGTTGTTCCGTCTGAGGAGGTTGCACCTGTAGCCGAGCCAGTTTCTGATGAGCTGGCTGCTGTTGCACCAGCAGTTGAGATCGTTGAAGAGCTCACTGCGCCGGCCGAACCCGATTTAGATGTAGCAGGGCTGGGGGCGTTGTTGGGGTTGTCGCTAGATGAAACGGCCGTTCCTGATGACTTGGATTCGTTTTGGTTACAGGCTATGGACGAAACCGAGGTTAAGAAGGAGGGGATGACCCTGGCTGAGGCACAGAAGCGCGGCATTATGCCGTCGGGGTTGGATTTTGGTGATGAGCCAAAGGCGTAGACTGCCGTTGTAGCTTGCTATTGCTTTTTGGATGTGCGTTTGCTGCGCTTGCCAACGGCCGTTTCCAAATATGCCACAATTTCGTTGGAAACATTTACCCCTGTTACCGTTTCGATGCCTTGCAGCCCAGGCGAGGAGTTGATTTCTAGCAGCAATGGGCCTCGGTCAGATTGAAGCATGTCAACCCCGGCAACGTGTAGACCGTGAACATGGCTGGCCTTTTGCGCCAGCTTTTGTATTTGGTCGGCGAGGGAGATAGAAACGGCCGTTCCGCCTTGGTGTAAGTTGGCGCGAAAATCATCCGGTGGAGCGGAGCGTTGCATGGCGGCAATACAACGGCCGTTAATCACAATCACCCGCAAATCTTGCCCCTTCGCCTCAGCAATAAATTCTTGCACCAGCACCGGTTGTCCCCCTCGCTGGAGCGTGGACAAAGCGGTGAGGGCGGCGCGAATGTCATACACCAGCATGACCCCGTTTCCCTGCGTTCCGTAAATCTGTTTCATGACGACAGGTAAGCCGCCAACAGACTGAATGGCTTTGTAAAGGGTGCCAGGGTGGGTAATAACGGCCGTTTTAGGAATTGGCAATTCATACCGCTGCATCAACTGTAAACTTTGCAACTTGTTGCGCGACTGCTCAATAGCGATTGAACTGGCCGTGGTTGCAATGCCCAACGCTTCAAACTGACGCACCACTGCCAGCCCATATTCGGTGATGGACGTGCCAATGCGGGGAATGATGGCATCAATTTGTGGGTAGCGCCGTCGCAGGGAGGATGTTTCGTAGCCGAGGTCTATGGAAACGGCCGTTGTGTCAATCACAAACGCCTCATGCCCACGCAGCCTGGCCGCCTGCACCAAGCGGCGCGTGCTGTAGAGCGTTGAATTGCGTGATAGAATCCCAATTTTCATTGAAGGAGGGTGAACCCATTACGATGAAACAGAGCCATTTTGGAGCGTATTCCATTCAGGCGGCCGTTGTGAAACCTTTTCCGTGCCAGTTGGTTTGTGAATTGGCCTCCCAATCGGCCTAATCTTCAAGGTGCCACCCAGAAATGAATGAATCCTTTCCTGTGCCACCTGAACATAGTCACCGTTTTGTTCACTGCCAAACGCCTTTCGACCATGTTTGATAGCCGCAATTAAAGCAGACCCTACGCCAGCATACGGGTCAAAAACAACGTCCCCCTCGTTTGTTAAAGCCAAGACACATCTTTCAACTAACTCAATGGGAAACTGGCAAGGGTGGTTTGTTTTTTCCGGGTGGTTCGATTTCACGTTTGGGATTTCCCAAAAACCTTCTTCCCACTCATCACATATTTTTTGCCAAACATCAGAGGGGTTTTTGCCCTTGGGGTTGCCGGATGGCTGCCCCTTGTTTGGCCCTTTGTAGTGCCGCTTGCCAGGATATTTTGCCGGGATACGAACAGGATCTAGATTAAAAGTGTATTGATCGGATTTTGTAAACCACAGCAAGGTTTCGTACCGTCCCGAAAAACGTTTTTTGGTGTGCAACCCATGCCCAAAATGCCAAACAATTCGGTTCCGCAACTGGTATCCCTGCTCCTTAAAAAGCGGGTAATAATACATATCCAAGGGGAAAACTTCCCCGTCATTCACATAGTTGCCAACTTGCCAGCAGATGCTCCCCTCAGGGTGCAAGATGCGGCCAAAGCTTTTTAGAGTCTGCGATTGCAGCATTAAGTACGTTTCAATTGAAACCGTATCCTCATATTCCTTGCCTAAGTTGTAGGGAGGTGAGGTTATGATAAGTTTGACGGACGCATCGGGTAAACTGTTTATAAAATCGTTGGCATCCCCCTGAAAGGCCACAATATCGGCATCATTTGTAAACGTTGGGGAAATTATTGGGGGCTGGGTGGGTGAGCCATATTCCATAACAATCACGTCCTTTTGAACTGCAAGGCGTATTGTAGCACAGGTGTTTGGATTTGGCGGTGGCGAGTTTTTATTGTAGATTGAAATCTATAATCGGCGGAGGAAGGGTGTTGGAAACGCAGTGGCGGGGGGAGAAACGGCCGTTTTTTCAACCACAGATGAACATGGATAAACACGGATAAAAATCTGTGAGCATCTGTGTTTATCTGTGGTTTTGTGATTGGGTGGGGAAAAACGGCCGTTCTCCCCATTCATCCCGTCGTCCATCATCTGTCATCCGTCGTCGAAAACGGCCGTAGCAAAAACGTTTTGACCACGCCCCCCAATCCCGCTACAATCCCCTCGCATTAGAGGGTACTGTTTTATGAAAAAACCAACGACCTTCGTTATTGTGCCGACCTATAACGAAGCAGACAATTTGAATGATTTAATCTCGCAACTGCTGGCGCTGCCGGTCAATGTGGGCGTGGTTGTAGTGGACGACAATTCGCCCGATGGCACTGGGGCATTGGCCGATGCGTGGGCAGCGCGGGAGCCGGAGCGGGTGCATGTGGTGCATCGGGCGGGCAAATTGGGGCTGGGGACGGCCTATATTGCCGGGTTTAAAAAGGCACTTTACGATTTAGGGGCGCAGCGGGTGATGACAATGGATGCCGATTTTTCCCATAACCCGCGCTATATTCCGGCCATGATTGAGATGAGCCAAAACAAGCACCTGGTGATTGGTTCGCGCTATGTGGCTGGGGGCGGGTCGCGCAACTGCACCTGGCAGCGGGTTTGGCTGAGCCGGGGGGCAAATTTGGGGGCGCGGTGGCTGCTGGGGCTGAAAGCAGGGGACGCAACGGCCGGTTTTCGTCTCTACCGCCGTGAGGTGTTGGAGTCCATTCCCCTGGACGAAATCTTTTCCAGCGGCTACTCGTTTTTGGTAGAAATGCTCTTTTTATCGCAGCGGCGCGGCTGGCAAATTGGCGAAGTGCCCATTATTTTTGAAGATCGCCGCAAGGGTACCACGAAAATTTCGCGTAATGAAGTGTTTAAGGGACAGTACACGCTTTTGCGGCTTTTTGCGCGGCGTTTACGTGGCGGGGAGCCACGGCGACCGGCGGTTCCCGTAACACCAGAGTTTCCAAACTAATGATTGATGTGGTTTGTAATTTATGCGGCCAGGACGACTGGGTGGTGCAGTTCCCAGCGACAATGAACGGCCGTTTACCCGATGTTTCGGCCTTTCGCTGCACCAGTGCCGAATACGGCAGCCACGCCCAAATCGTGCGCTGCAATCAGTGCGGCCTTGTTTATGCCAACCCCCGCTGGTCGGATGAGGAGTTGGTGGCTCTGTATGAGGCGGTGGAGGACAACACCTACAGCGAAGAGCGCGAGGGGCGCGAGTTGACGTTTCGCAAACATTTGCAGGCGATGGAGCGGGTGGTGGGGCAGGCAAACGGCCGTTCGCTGCTCGATGTAGGAGCCTACATTGGCGTGTTTGTTGAAGTGGCGCAGCAGGCGGGGTGGAATGCCTACGGCGTGGAGCCATCCCAATGGGCCGTGGACGCGGCGCGGCGGCGCGGGCTGTCGCTCATTCAAGGCACGCAGGATGCTCCGGCACTGGCTGGTTGCCAATTTGACGTGGTGACGATGTGGGACGTGATTGAGCATGTGACCGATCCTGGCGGCGAAATTGCCAAAGCGCGGCGGCTGCTCAAACCAGGCGGCTGGTTATTGCTCCATACAATGGACAGTGACAGCAAGCTGGCGCGGCTGATGGGGAGCCGTTGGCCGTGGCTGATGGACATGCACCTCACTTACTTTAGCCAGAAAACCTTAGCGGCACTGCTGGAAAAACACGGCTTCGAGGTGATATGGTCGGGGGCGCAGGGGCGCTATTTACGGCTGGGATATGTGGCGACGCGGATTGCCGGGCTAAATCGGCCGTTGGGGCGGCTGGCTCAGGCCATTGTTTACGGGCTACATTTGCAAGAAACGGCCGTGCCGCTCAACTTTGGCGATCTGTTTACCATTTACGCTCGCCATCGGCTAGAATGAACGCCAAAAAGCTGTTTTTGATCATTTGGGGGCTGGGGCTGTTTGGCATGGGGGTGCGGGAGACGCTTGACCCCGATATGTGGTGGCATTTGCGGACGGGGGAAGCCATTTTGCGCGATGGCTGGCCCCAGCACGATATTTTTTCCTTCACGGTTCCCCATCACCCTTGGGTGACACATGAATGGCTGTCGCAGGTCATTATGTGGCTGGTTTATCGGGTGGGCGGGCTGCTGGGGCTAATGGTGTGGGCGGCCGTGCTGGTGGTGGCAACCTTTGCCGCGCTGCTGGCGGCGGCGTTGACCGCCTCGCGCCACAGTGGGATGAGCCAACCCAAACAGCTTTATCTGCCAGCGTTTTTTGTTCTGTGGGGGGCGATTGCCTCGGCCATTGTTTGGGGGGCGCGGCCGCAGATGTTTAATTTGCTCTTTGGGGCGATCTTTGTGCTGCTGCTGGAGCGTATCCGGGCAGGGCATGGTGGCATAAGGCAAGGGTGGTGGCTGGTGGGATTAACGGCCGTTTGGGCCAATCTCCACAGCGGCTACCTCTTTGGCGTGGTGCTGCTGGCAACCTTCACTTTGTCCGAGGTGACGCAGCGGTGGCGGCAACCTGGCAATGGGGCGTTGATGGGCTGGCCGACGCTGCGCCGGTTGGCCTTGACGACGGTAGGCTGCTTTTTGGCGGCGGCGTTGAACCCCAGCGGCACGGCCATTTGGTTTTACCCTTTTGCCACGCTCGGCAGCGCGGCGATGCAAAGCTATATTCAGGAGTGGCAGCCGCCAACGCTGGGGGCGATTGAATTTTGGCCCTTTTTTGTGCTGTTGGTGCTGGTGCTGCTGCTGTTGCAGCGGGATGGGCGCAAACGTAGACGGCAGATGCCTGAGGTTGCAAAAACTTCCGAGGTCTGGGTATATCCAGCACCGTTTTGGAGTGATGGGGCGTTGGTGCTGGGAACGGCCGTTGCCAGCCTTGGCTCGGCGCGGCATATTCCGCTGTTTGTGCTGGTAGCGGTGCCTGCTGTTGTGAGATTGGTTGATTGGAGATTGGAGATTAGAGATGGTCGGTCGGCTAACGTTACCCGACATTGGATGAATATGGGGATTGTGGGAGTTGTGCTGTTGGTTGTAGGGGGATGGACGGCCGTTAAAGTGGCGGGTAACGAAGTGGCTATTGCCCAGCGGTATCCGGTGGCGGCGGTTGATTTTTTGCAGGCGCAGGGGTTGGTGCGTGGGTACAATAGCTATAATTGGGGCGGCTATCTGATTTGGCGCGGGCTGCCGGTGTTTGTGGATGGGCGGGCGGATGTGTATGGCGACCCTTTTTTGCAGCTTTATCGGCAAACATTTGAGGGGCAGGTGGGGTGGGAACGGCCGTTAGACGATTACGCCGTACAATATGTATTGATTGAGCGGGACGCGGTGTTGGCGCAGCTTTTGGCTACCAGCCCCCGCTGGACGGAAGCGTATCAGGATGAACTGGCGCAAATTTTTACGCGAACGCCCTGATTGGCTGTGGTTGGCACTGCTGGGGCTAACGCTGCAAGCGGCGTGGGCGTGGCGGCTGCCGCACCCGTCCTATTTTGACGCTTACTATTATGCCAGTAACGGGCAGCGGCTGGCCGAGGGCTATGGCTTTACCGAGCAAATTATTTGGCAATTTTTAGACGACCCGCAGGGACTGCCCACCCCCAGCCATACGTACTGGATGCCGTTGTCATCGCTGTTGGCAGCGGCAGGCTACACGCTTTGGCCAAGCTTTCGCGGGATGCAGCTTCCATTTTGGCTGCTGGCGGGGCTTATGCCGCTGCTGGCCTATGGTATAAGCTGGCGATTATCGGGTACGCGCTGGCAGGCGGTAACGGCCGCTTTGTTTACGGCATCAGGCGGTTTTTACAACACCTTTTGGAGCCAGCCTTCCACCTTTGCCCCGATTGCCTGGCTGGGCGGGGGGTGTTTGTGGGCATTGGGAACGGCCGTTTCCGACAACAAACGCCGCTATTGGCTTCTGGCCGGGCTGCTGGCTGGCTTGGCCCACCTGACGCGGGCCGATGGGGTGCTGTTTTTGCTGGTGGGGGTGTGGGTGTGGCTGTTGGGCTGGTGGCAAAAGCGGGCGAGACGGCGGGGAGATGATGGCAACAGCGCGGCAAGTGGGGATAGCCAATCTCCAATCTCCAATCTCCAATCTCCAATCTCCCTCCTCCTCGGCTACCTCCTCATCATGTCCCCTTGGTTTTGGCACAACTGGCAGGTGCTAGGGCGACCGTTGCCCACCTCTGGCACACAAACCATGTTTCTGACCACCTACGATGATTTGTTTGCTTACGGCCGTTCCTTCACCCTTTCCAGCTATTTAGCCTGGGGCTGGCACAACATTTTGTGGTCAAAGCTGGTGGCATTGGGCGAAGCGGGACAACTGTTTGGGGCGGTGGCGTGCCTGATTTTTCTCACGCCGCTGGTGATTTGGGGGTGGTGGCGGTTGGCAAAACGGCCGTTTTCCCAGCCGTTCACCTGGTATACCCTCACCCTCTTTGCCGTCATGGTTTTGCTTTTCACCTTCCCCGCCGGGCGCGGCAGCTTGCTGCATTCTTCGGCGGCCATGTGGCCGTGGCTAATGGCGCTGGCGGCGGCGGGGCTTGGTTTTGCCGTGGATTGGCGCACAACGCGCTGGCCGCACCCGAACCCGGAGCAGATGAAGCGGGTTTATGCCGGGCTGTTTGTGGCGGTGGCGCTGGTGATGACCACAGTCATTGGCTGGCTGCGAATGCCAGAGCGTGATTATGTGGCGTTGTTTGAACAGGCGGCGGGGATGGTGCCGGAAACGGCCGTTGTCATGGTTGGCAACGCTCCCGGTTTCTACTATCACACCGGTCTGTCCGCCATCACCATTCCCAACGAGCCGCCCGACGTGCTGCTGGCGGTGGCGCAGCGGTATGGCGTGACCCATTTGCTGCTGGACAAAGACACCCCGCTGCCGCTTCGCGATCTGTATCATGGGGAAGACGCGGCTGGTTTTGTGCTGGAGGCATCGCTGGAAACGGCGAATTTGTATCGAGTAGAGAAATAGGGCGCAGCTTTGCCTGATTAAACTGATTTTTAAGATCAGCCACAATAAAAGGCGTTGTCATTCCCACGAAAGCGGGTATGACACTTGGATAGCGATGGTCAGGCAAATCAGGAGAATCTGCGTCCTAAGTTCTGATAACGTTGTTTATGAGAATTTGGCGGAATTGGCGATTTTGGCTGTTGCTGTTGGCGGTGGCGGTAGGAATGTCACTTTTTTTGCTGGCGGCTCAGTCGGCTGGCGGGCTGGGCTTTCCCCTGGATGATGCCTGGATTCACCAAACGTATGCGCGGAATGTGGGGATAAACGGCCGTTGGGAATACACTCTTGGTCAACCCAGTGCCGGTTCCACCGCCCCGCTGTGGACACTGCTGCTGGCCGTCGGCTACCTGCTGCGGCTACCCCCGTTGCTGTGGGCCAATTTGCTGGGTGGCGGGTTGCTGTTGGCAATTGGCTGGCTGGGAATGCGGCTGTGGCGGCAGCTTTGGCCGGAATGGGCGCGGTTTGATTGGGCAGTGGGGGTGGTGCTAGTTTTGACCTGGCCGCTGCTGTGGGCTGCGGCCAGCGGCATGGAAACCTTGCTCTTTACTGCCCTAGGCTTATTCATTTGCGACCGTTATCTGACAAAACCTGACTTGTCGCCCCTGCTAGGTCTGTTATCTGCTCTCCTCATTCTGGTGCGCCCAGACGGATTGGTGCTGCTGCTTACCCTCATTCTCCTCCAAACCCTACACCCTACACCCTACACCCTACGCCCCCTACTTCTTTTTGCTCTGGCTTTCCTCCTTCCTCTCATTCCCTACTTTTCCTTTAATATGTGGAGCGGCGGCCAGCTTTGGCCGACGACGTTCTATGCCAAACAGGCGGAATATGCGCCGCTGTTGGCGCAGCCGCTGCTGTGGCGGCTGTGGCAGGTGGCGATGGTGAGCTTGGGTGGGGTGGCGACCGGGCGTGGCATGAGCAGTGCCCATTTGCTGCTGCTGCCAGGTGTTTTTGTGACTGTGTGGCGGTGGTTGCAGCAGCGACGTTGGCAACCGTTTTTGCTGTTGCTGTGGGCGGGGGGGCATGTGGTGCTGTATGCCTGGCGGCTGCCGTTGGTCTATCAACATGGCCGCTATCTGTTGCCGACGGTGCCGGTTTGGGTGCTGTTGGGGTTGGCAGGGTGGGGTTGGCTGTTGGGGGGAAACGGCCGTTTCTTCCGCATCCTGCGCCAAACGGCCGTTCTCAGCTTTGCCATTGTGCTGCTGTTTTTCCTGCTGCAAGGGGCTGTGGCCTATGGGCGGGATGTGGCGTTTATTGAGGGGGAGATGGTGGCGGCGGCGCGGTGGCTGGCAGTTAATACGGAGCCGGACGTGCTGGTGGCGGCGCACGATATTGGGGCGATTGGTTATTTTGCCGAACGGCCGTTGCTCGATTTAGCCGGGCTGCTTTCGCCGGAAGTCGTGCCACTGCTGTCGGACGGGGCGGCACTGGTTGAGTATGCGCTGGCAGCGGGGGCAGGTTATTTGGTGACGGCTCCGGGCTGGCCGTATCGAGCATTGGGGGAGCGGGGAACGGCCGTTTACCAAACCGACTTTGCCTGGACACGAGAGCAGGGTTGGGAAAATACGGCCGTTTATCGGCTGGGCGTTGCCCCCAAATCAGCCGATAATTGATGAATGGAGCGTGAAAAGATAGTTTTCGTAAGGGAAAAAGGAACTAAGGTACCATAGGATTTGGACATGCTGCCTTGTTTGGGTTTTGCTTTTCATGGTATACTGCCACCAACTTGTCCCAAACAAGTGGTACACAAATGAGAGCTAAATGTGACCAATGTTTGTACAAAACCTGCATAGCAAAATTATACGCAAAATAAAGAGGTTACAGTGGAACCAATTAGGATTCTTATCGTGGATGATCATCCCGTTTTCCGTCAAGGGTTGTGTGATGTGTTAGAAACCGACATGCATATGGAAGTTGCTGGTGAGGCGGCTGATGGCGAGGTTGCCATTGAGATGGCTCATGAGCTGCGCCCAGATGTGATTTTGATGGATATTAATTTGCCCACCATTAATGGG
>JAGQGA010000740.1 GCA_020432595.1 Anaerolineales bacterium
TCAAAGCGGACAGCCTCAAAGATGGATTTGCAATTGTTGCAGTAATATTGTGATCCCAGCAGGGTTTGGCCGAAGAGCGAAAACAGCTCTACCTGGTCTGAATCGCAAAAAACGCACTCGATTTTTCGCATGGTTATTCGTTGTGGCGGAACTGTGGGTTCCAGCCAGACCAGTCGGATTGCAGGGTGAGCATGGTTAAGCCGTTGTTGGTGAAGATGGGTGTGATGAGATCAAGCCACTGTTGGCGCATAACGGCCGTTTCTGCCCTCAACACCCCCGCTGCCACCAACTGAATTGTGATGGGGTCGTCGGCCGGCCCCAGCCACGCATCCGTAATGTGCCACGCCCAATCCATCGCTTGCTGGAGCTGCGCATTCAGCTTGCCGTCTTGCACAATTCGCTCCACCCAGCTTGCACCAAAGATACGGTGGAACCGCTCCTCCTGCAAAATTTTGGCCGTGCGCCCCGCCAATGGCCGAAAAGCCGAATCCTTGGTTTGGGCAATGGCAACCTGTAGGGCACTGTCTAGCACCACGTTGATGGCAACTACCTGTAGCCAGCTTTGCCAACGCGGCGACAGTGCCGCCGGAGCATAGTAGACATCCCGCGCTTCCAGGTCGTTTTCGGCACCGATGGCATCTGGGGCACCGGGGAAGTAGCGCAAAATGCCGTAGAGGCTGCGGGCATGACCAAGCTCGTCTTGGGTGATGGCGGCTGAACCCACGGCCGCTTCTAACGCGGGCGTTCCCGTGACCCAGTGCGAAATTTGCATCCCAATGCGGTGCTTGGTGTCGGCGACCGAGAGCACCCAGCTTAAAACGGCCGTTGCCAGTTCCGGTGACACCTCCTCAGCCGATTGAAAATGTTGTTCTTCCTTAATCATCATCCTCTTCCTCCCCTACAACGTGCAGCATAGCTTTGGTTGGGATGGCAACCAACTCAATCCAACCTTCATTCCCCACCTCTGCCAGCACCTCATCCGTCACCGACGTATCAACCTCCACTTCAGCAATAAACGCCAGTGGCGTTTCATAGCTAGTGCGGCCATAAATCTGGTAAGCCAGCTTCTCACTCATCTTTTGCTCCAAAATCCGCCCCGCAGAGCGCGAAAAGTACCCAGATTTCTTTACATCCGTGAAAATCCGCCACCATCCGCGTTATCCGCGTTGCCATTTTCTTTTCCCTAAACTGGGGCGATCACTGTCACTACGTCTGTCCGTTTGACAATCGCCATTTCCTGCCACTTCCACTCATTATAGAGCGTTGCCGCATACATTTTGGCTAATTCATCATCCTTGGCGACAACCGAGCCAATATGCTTGAGCCGTTTTTCGCGGAAACGAGCAAATACTTCATAAACACTACCCTCAGGCGTGTCAGTCAGTGTTGATGTGGTCATATCTTAATACCCCATTGTTTTAGCTTCTCCGCCCCTTTCTCTGTCAGCCGTTGGCGCGTCCAGGGCGGATCCCACACAATTTGCAGGTCAACTTCAGAAACGGTTGGCTCTTGCAGCAGTCGTGCCCGAATGTCTTCAATAATGTATTCCATACACGGGCAGCCCATCGAGGTAAAGCTCAAATCAAGATGCGCGGTTGTTCCTTCCAGAGCCACGTTATAAATTAGCCCCATATCCACGACGCTGACAGGGTATTCCGGGTCTTCAACCTCTTCCAAGGCTTGCCAAATGGCTGCTTCATCTGCCGAAGCGGCTGCTTTGGCAGGTGCTACCCACGGTGGCACAGGGCGCACATATGCCTGCTCCTTGCCATTGAGCACCACAGTTGTCATTGGATAATCTCCTGCCAGGTGCGTGTGCCCACACCCAGGTTGTTTAATTCGCCATAACCACGCTGAATCTGGCTGATATATTTTTCATTATGGGGGCCACGTTGCTTCCAGCGATCCAGCACTTTGTCCCAGCCAATTTTTCCTTCTTCAAATATCCATCGTTTGGCTTCGGCATCAAAACGGGAAGGGAAGGGGAAGGTGACAATGTACAGGTCTTGTTTTTCGTCGTAGTAGGCAGGTATGTCGAGATCGAGTGATTTGAGGAAGGGAACGGCCGTACTCATCCAAATTTGGCGCAGTTCATCATTGGTGTAGCCCTTGAAGCCATAATCAATTTGAATGCTGTGCTTTTTGTGGGTGTCGGGCAAGCCAAACCATTCCACCGTCAGCGGGAACATCCAGTCAACGGCGCGTTGCAGCCGTTCGTGCCCGCCCGGCTGTTCGTTAATCTTCCGCATCCACGTTTCCCCATGCCGCAGGTGGAAGGTTTCTTCCTTGTCTACTTTGACCAATGCCCGTTTCCAGGGGCCGTAGGTGGTGTGTTTAAACACATCGCTTAACAGCACAAAGCCAGCTCGGTCGTAGAGCGCGGTGGCTACGGCAAACTCATCCCAGGTTTCCAGCGGCACGTCAAAGGCGTAGGGGTATTTGAACTCGTCGGGTCGCCGTTCGTAAACAAGCTGTTCCTTGCTCACCCCCAAATCTTCCAACATGCGGTAGGCAATGTGGGCATGCCCAATTTCATCCTGAATGATGCTCATGGCCGACAGGTAGGCGTTGGTGGAGGGGGCATCTTGGGCGGCCAGATAGTAGGCAGGAGCGGAAAGCAGTTCGGTGTCGGCCGATACGGTCAGAATCCGCTTGATGCCATCTAAATAGGTGGGACTCATGTGGTCAATGGTCTCAATCA
>JAGQGA010000741.1 GCA_020432595.1 Anaerolineales bacterium
TGGGGTACGGCAATGGTCTTGAGCGGGCGGGCACAGACGGTCAACAGCTTTTTTCTCTGGCAGGCCATAACGGCCGTTGGCATTGGCGGCGTTAGCGCCGTTGGCTTTAGCGTGGTCAGCGACGTGGTACCGCCCGACCGGCGCGGCATTGCTCTGAGCCTATGGGCGATGGCGCAAACGCTGGGCGCAGGGCTAGGAGCCGGGCTGGCGACTATTTTTGGCGGCGACAATTGGCGGCTCCCTTTTTTTCTCGTCGCCGCCGCTGGCTTTCTCTTTGCCGTGCTCTACCTGCTGTTCACCAACCCCACCCGTCGCGGCGAGGCAGAACCGGAATTAACGGCCGTTTATGCCGCTGGCAAAAGCTACGAATACCGCATCAGCCGCGCCGACCTACGCCAGCTTTGGGCACGCCATTCCAACCGCTGGCTGCTGCTTCAACGCTTCTTCCTCGCCCTCGCTCTTGGTTCCACCCTCTGGATTCCCCGCTGGGCCATCGCCCGCGTCCAGGCCGAAGGGTATGGGCTGAGCGATGCCACCCTCATCGGCAACCTTTTTGTCTTTTTGTTCAACATTGGCGGCTTTCTTGCCATCCCCGCCGGGCATTTAGGCGACCGCTGGCAGCAGCGGCACCCGCTGGGACGGCTCAATTTAGCCCTCATCGGGCTGATCGGCTCCATACCCTTTTTCATCTTGCTCTATTTCCTCCCCCTGCGCGGCGTAGTCATTCCCACCAACGGCTCCCTCTTCACCGTCGTCTCAGCCATCCTGTCTAGCCTCTTCACCAACGGCTACGTGGCACTGGCCTTTATCGTCGCCTTCTTTGGTGTCAGCCTTTTTGCTGCCGAGCCACCCAACTGGGCCGCTCTCATCACCGACCTCAATCTGCCGGAGCAGCGCGGCACCATCATTGGCCTCAGCCGTCTGTTTAGTGCCACCGGCAACGCCCTCAGCGTCACCCTAACCGGCCTGCTCATCACCCGCCTAACTGCCTACTTTGCCCTGCCCACCAACTACGCCGTTGGGTTGGCACTGTTCCAACTGCCCCTTCTTCCCGCCGCCGCCTGCTACTGGTTCATGCGCCGCACACTGCCAGAGGAGAGAACGGCCGTTCGCACCCTCCTTGCCCGCCGTGCCCAACAAATTACGGAACAATAGAACGCTGACAAACGCCGACAAACGCGGATTGTCTTTTGTCTGCGGGCACACGCATCACAATTCTTGAGCTGTTAGCTTTGCCAAAACCACCACCACTACCCCATCGGCAATCGCCCGTACTTCGTCATCCGTGCGGTCTTGAATCGGGTGCGGCACAAATACTGCCGCTGGCTCAAATCCAAGTGCGACCGACTGCGCTGCCGCAGCGTCTATAAACGCTGTCGAAGCCACAAATACCCCCGGTATCCCCATGCTTTCCAGTTCCGTGATGTCGTGCACACTGCACGTCGTACATGACCCTCAATCGGCCAGTGCCTCAATCACCACGTCACAATCTTGCACAATCTGCTGCCGCAGTGCCGCCGGAGCCACCCGTGCAAAGGTCGGCTTGCGGTAGCGGCGCACCGCCATCCCCTGACCCGCCAGATAGGCCTCAAGTTGATCCAAAAAAATACTGCCCCGTGCCTTGGAAATATCCAGTAGCCCCACCGTCAACCCGTCCAGCGAAGCCGGCCGAGGCAGTTTGTCCCGTTTCACAGGCCTTAATTCAGCCGTCGGATCTAATAATATGGTCATCGTGTCTCCAAAATTAGTAACCAGCATCACTGGTCACTGAATACCGATTACGCGCCTCAAGCCACTACCTGCGTTACCGTCTGTGTTCCTTTGCTACCAGTAGCAACCCAGCCGCCGATGACGGCCGAAAACATGCCGGCCGGACCGCCAGCATGAACGATATGAATACCGTTGGGTGGGAATTTGGGAACGGCCGTTTCCCCCATAAACTGTTCCGGCATCCCCTCGGCAATCCCATTTGCCCCGCGCACCAGCTCACGACCGGGGCGCAACAGCAGTTGGTGCAGCTCATCCAGCAGCCGCTGCCGCGACCAGCCCGCCTGCCGAAACGTCCGCCCATGCTCCGGCGACACCACCAGCAGCACCTCCGAGGCCAACGCCAGCTTTTCGTGCGCCACCGTTTTCAGCGTGGCAGCAAACGACCGCGCCAGCGATTCCGGCGTGCGCGAAAGCTGGTCTACCACGGCGTGAACCCCATCCCCGGCAAACAGCGTCACCGCCGACTGCCCCGGAGCCACGCCCCGCGACACCGCCAGCGGCTCCCACGGCGAATCGGCTTCGTTTTCGGCAAAACAAAAGGTGTATTTGCCCGGCGTACCCAGTACGGCACGGTCAATTTCGCCGGGGCGGCCGCCACCTACATTGCGAATCACCAGTTGCAGGGCGCGGCCAATGGTGGCATTGGCGCGATTGCCCTGCCCTAACACATTAACCCCGCTGTTCATGCCAATCTGTCGTGCCACAGGACCATTGACAATGACAACCGGGCTGGAAAAGTAGGTGGTGGCAAGGATACCGTGCATACAAAATTCATCGCGCAGGGCGGCAGAAACGGCCGTTAAGACCACCGGCATATACTCAGGCTTGCACCCCGCCATCACCGCATTAATCGCCACCTTTTCCACCGTCAGCGGCACCTTGTTGGGCGGCACTAGCCCCAGTACTTCCTGCGGGTCACGGGTCGTCC
>JAGQGA010000742.1 GCA_020432595.1 Anaerolineales bacterium
GATATCGTGTTATTGCCTTTGACAGGCGTTCACATGGAAGCTCTGATAATCCGACCTCTGGACAAGATATGGTTACTCAGGGGCGGGATCTTGATGCGTTGATACGTCATTTGAAGATAGAAAAGGCTTTTCTGATTGGGCAATCTCAGGGTGCATCTACGATGTGGGCCTATATTTCGGAGTTTGGTACGACACATTTGCATGGCTTGATAAGCATTGACCAAACGCCAAAGATGATGAATAGTGAGGATTGGCCTTATGGTATGGTTGGGTTGAATATGGAAACGCGACCTACGTATTTTGACAAGCCGCTGCCAAAGCCAAACAAGAAGTTGCCGAACCTGATGATTGTCTTCATGATGTTGGCACGTGGATTGAAGTATTTGAAGTTTGATAGGGAGGGGACAAAGCCGTTGCTTCTGGATCATGCGGATGCAGATTGGCGCGAGACGCTTAAACGTACAGATGTACCGGTTTTGTTTGTGGCCGGCTCAGAAAGCCCATTTTGGCCGAAGGAACATGCAGTAGCCAGTGCGGCTTTGTGTCCAAAAGGTGAATCCGCAATCGTAGAAGGTTCTGGTCATGCGGTTAACTGGGAATGCCCGAAGGAATTTGATAGGCTGATGCTGGCTTTTTTGTCCAAAGTAAACGGCCGTTCGTAAACAACGGTTCGGCGTTGTTTCACTGGTCGTGGGGTTTTGTACGCCATGTGGGGGTGTCTTCAACCCACAACGGCCGTTTATCCCCCTCCCACCGCTGCAAAATTTGCCCATACACCTCCGGCCGGCGCTGGTGCAGCAGCGGGAAAAAGTGCCGCCACTGCGTGAGCTGACTGGCGTTTAAGGTTGCCAGGATGAGTTCGGGGGTGTTTCGGCCGGCTTTTGCCAAAATCTGCCCCGATGGGCTGCACACAAAGCTGCTGCCGTAAAACGCCACCCCATTTTCCACCCCCACCCGGTTCACCGCCGCCACAAACACCCCATTGGCAATGGCATGGCCGCGCATCACCGTTTCCCACGCTGCCTGCGTGTCCAGCGTTGGCTCGTTTGGCTCTGAACCAATGGCTGTGGGGTAGACAATTAGCTCTGCCCCACCCAGGCTGTAGATTCGCGCCAGTTCCGGGAACCATTGATCATAGCAGGTGGGTGTTGCCACCCGAATTGGCTCCAGCGCAGCGATGGGAAACTGATCGCTTCCGGCAAAAAAGTCGGTTTCGTGGTACCCATCGCCCGACGGAATATGGACTTTGCGTGTGGCGGCCACCAGTTCGCCTGTTGGCGCGTGGATGGTGGCGGTGTCATACAGCCCGCCGTTGGCCGCCCATTCATAGAGGCTGCCGATAACAAAAACGCGGTGGTCACTTGCCATTTGGCTGAAAAAACGGGCAGATGCCCCGTCAGGGATTTGTTCTGCCCAAGCAAAACCAGCCTTGTCCTGCGTGCCGGGGAAGTAGGGAGCCAGGGAAAATTCAGGCAAGCAGATGATTTCAGCCCCTTGCGCGGCAGCCTCGGTAATCATTTTCTGGTATTGGGTCATCATAGCTGGCTGCGTGCCTGCCCAGGCTAGTTGAATTAAAGCGATGCATACCTGTTCATTCATAGTATCTTTCCCATGAATAGGACGCTGATTCTCCTGATCTGCGTGCTGAAGAATGAGAAATCAGATGAATCAAGAAAATCAGCGTCCCATTTTCTTTTAGCGCGAGTTGGGGCTGGGCTGCTGCTGGGTGATGCAGTGAACCATACCGCCGCCCAGCAAAATTTCGCGCCCACTCTGCACGCCAACCACCTTACGCTCTGGCATGAGGGCTTGCAGGGTGGCGAGCGCCGGCCGATCCGCCGGGTCGCCATAAAGCGGCACAACAACACCCCCGTTTGCCAAATAAAAGTTGACGTAGGAGCCACCCATGCACAGCCCTTCGGGGCGGGGGTGGGTGCCTTCAACCATATCTAGCCCAGCACTTTCTTCGGCGGTAACGTAAATGGGGCGCGGGTTGGGGAGCTTGTGGATGGTAAACGGCCGTTTCCGCGCATCCCTCTCCCCACACAGCATCTCATACGCCTCCTGGTTAATTTCATACTGTGGGTCACTTTTGTCGTCTGTCCAGCCCAGCACCAGTTCCCCCGGCCTAATATAGGCACACAGCCCGTCAATGTGCCCATCCGTCTCATCATCCACCGAGCCACGTGGCAGCCAAATGATCTTTTCCACCGCCAAATAGCGCTGCAAATAACATTCCACCTCGGTCAGCGACAGGTGCGGGTTGCGGTTGGGGTTTAGCACGCATTGCGTCGTGGTAATCAGCGTCCCTTCGCCGTCCACCGCAATGCCACCCCCTTCCAGCACCATCGGCACCTGGTAGCGATCCAGCCATTCCAGTTCTGCCACCTTGCGCGGCACCAAATTGTCCTGATCCCAGGGGAAATATAGCCCCTCATCCAGCCCGCCCCAGGCGTTGAACTCCCAATCCACCACCCGCACTTCTTGCCCGTTGTTGACAAAAATGGGGCCGCAGTCGCGCATCCAGGCATCGTTGGATGACATTTCGACAACGCGAATGTGGGAGGGAAGCTGGCTGCGGGCGTTGCTAAATTGGCGGGCGGAAATGCCCATGGTAACGCGCTCGAATTGGCTGATAGCAACGGCCGTTTCCACAAACGCTTGTTGTGCCGGTTTAGCCCCCAGCCGA